>DASQJI010000093.1:0-21016 GCA_035631175.1 Parafilimonas sp. | reverse complement strand
AAAAATTGGGCTATCCTAAAAACGCGAAGGTTGTGATACTGCATGTCGACGACGTGGGCATGAGTTTCGATTCAAATGAAGGCGCCATCAATGCCCTCACAAAAGGAGTGGCGACGTCGTGCAGCGTGATGATGCCTTGCCCCTGGGTGCCCGCTTTCGTTCATTATCTGAAACAACATCCTGACATCGATGCAGGTTTACACCTTACATTAACATCAGAGTGGAAGGAGTATCGCTGGGGACCACTAGCTGGCAAAAGTTTAGTTCCCGGATTAACCGATACTGAGGGAGCTATGTGGCCTGAAGTTGCAGACGTGGTTCAGCATGCGACCGCTGATGAAGTTGAAAAGGAGATCAGGGCGCAACTGGACCGTGCCCGAACAATGGGTTTCGAGCCAACACATCTCGATTCGCACATGGGAACTTTATTCGCGAGCGCTGCTTTTCTACAGCGCTATGTGAAGGTTGGCATCGAAAATCATATCCCGGTTATGTTCCCGGCAGGAAAGGCTTCGCTCATACAACAGCAACAACATTTTTCTGATGCACAAATGGAGCAGTTGAGAATGGTTGGAAAGACCATCTGGGCATCCGGACTTCCTTTATTAGATGACTTATATAATTACAGTTATGAGTGGCAGATACCGAACGAAATAAAAAATGACGATAAGAAATTGCAGGCCTACAAAACGCAGAAGTACATTGAAGCCCTCAAGGCACTGAAGCCCGGAGTAACGATGATCATTATGCACTGCACAGCACCTACCGAAGTCTTTGCACACATCAGCGACAGTGGTCCCACGCGTAAGGCGGACATGTTGGCCATGATGGATCCGGCTTTCAAAAAAGCTTTGCAGGATGAAGGAATTATCCTAACGACCTGGCGTGAATTAAAAGAAAGAAGGACGAAAATTTCCCAGTAAGCTCAGCTAACACCGGGTAACAGTTGAGTATCGTTGGCCATCAAACGATATTCACTTCGCGTTCTAATTCGATCCCAAATTTCGTTTCGACGCTGTTGCTGATCTTTGTTGCAAGCTGATGAAGCGCCTCGCCGGACGCATTGCCGTAATTAACAAGCACAAGCGCCTGCTTCGTATGCACGCCAGCATCTCCTTCACGATATCCTTTCCAGCCGCATTGTTCAATCAGCCAGGCGGCAGGGATCTTAACGTGGCTGTCGTCGACTTTATAATGTGGAATTTCCGCAGCTTGTAGTTTGTCGTGTACTTTTTTTTGCAGTTGCTCAAACTGAGCGAGGGATATTGTTGGATTCTTAAAAAAACTGCCGGCATTACCGATTTGAGCAGGATCCGGTAACTTACTCTTTCGAATATTGATCACAGCGTCTGAGATAGACCGAATCGACGGTTCTATGACTCCCATCTTCTCCAATTCCTGTGCAACAGCACCGTAACTTGTATTGAAGACAGGCTTCTTATTTAAGCGGAACGTCACATTTAATATCACAAATTCATCCTTGTATTTTCGCTTGAAGACCGACTCACGGTAGCCAAATTCACAGTCATTCGCAGTAAATGTGCGAATCGTTCGGTCCGATTTACGAAGCGCCTCAAGATTTTCAAAAACGTCTTTCAATTCTGCACCATAAGCGCCAATATTCTGCATGGGTGATGCGCCTACATTGCCTGGAATGAGACTTAAGTTTTCAAGTCCGCCATAATTATGAGCAACACAGTGCATCACAAAGCGGTGCCAGTTCTCGCCTGCGGAAACCTTTACGTAATAATGATTTTGATCTTCCTTGATCAACTGTATTCCTGCCAGCTCATTTTTTAGGACGTACCCATTTACGTTTTTTGTAAACAGGAGGTTGCTACCCCCGCCAAGGATCAGTGCCTTGAGGTTCGTTTTGCCTTGCAGGTTGAGTAGCTCAGTTAGTTCTTCAACGTTGGAAAAGCGTGCGAAATATCTTGCCTTTACATCAATGCCAAAAGTATTATACGGTTTAAGTGAGATGTCTTGCTCGAGTTTCACTGGCTTATTTTTCCAGCGGCAAAGTTATTCAATACCTATTCAGTGCCGAGAACGAAAAACTGCGGCACACCGTTCCAGCAAACGCAACAAAATTGGCTAGAGAATTCTTTCCATATGGCACAATACAATAAGCATATCCGAGAGAAATAGCACGAGAAGGATGATCGAAAGCAGGTTCTGCATCTTTTTCAAACGCAGTTTCTGGCGCGTCCGGGAGCCGTAGAGCGAACCTTTATTGAAATAGATCCATTTCCAAACCGTCCGTTCTGAAGTGCTTTTGAAAAAGTACGTCGTTTTAATGAGCACGGCAATAAAGAATGCAGCAGTGACTGTGTACAGAAAGTTGAGATAGTTCATTTTTAATGAGGTTGCTGATGCAAAAATAATATGTTGCGCACACGGCCATCGATTTTTAACAGAATTGAAACCGCCGTCCGGAGCGGATACGATGACCTGGATGTTTATGCCACAAAAATTCAGGGCAACTTTCCGGGCCTTTATTTGCAGTTGTTTCATTCGTGCGTTGAAAGTTCCCGGATATAGACGGTAATAAATTATGGTCAAATCCTTTAAAGTCATTATTTTGTTTGGAATATCACACAACCGATAAAAACTTTCCGTATGTCTCTCAATTCAATAATGAAGATTTTTCAGCCTAAAGACAAAATCTTTTATACGTTCTTCGAAGAAGTGGTAAATACCGTCGCCGAGATGAGCAGTCTCCTTAAAAAGTTGATCACGGAAACCGAAAAGGATAAGCGCTTCGCGATCTTAAGCCAGATAGAAAACGCCGAGCACAAGAATGACGATACCACTCACCGGATATTTACGGAACTCGGGAGAACGTTCATCACTCCGTTTGACCGCGAAGACATACACTATCTTGCGACGACGCTAGACGACGTGGCTGACTACATCTATTCATCCGCTAAGAGGATCGCGTTTTACAACATCAACATTTACGATGACGGCATTGTAAAGCTTGCGAACCTCATCGGCTTCGCGGTAGACGAAATAAAAATTGCAGTTACCGGTTTGCGGGACATGAAAAATCTGCAGGCCATGACTAATGCGCTCGTAAAGATCAACAGCATAGAGAACCAGGCTGACGACATTTATGACCTATGTGTTGAGCGCTTGTTTGAAATGGAACCAGATGTGAAGATGCTCATCAAGAAAAGAGAAGTTTACCACGCCATGGAAACAGCAACAGACAAATGTGAAGATGCGGGAAATGCGATCGAGTCAATAATTGTAAAGTATGCCTGAGCATCGAACTAATTTTTAAATCTGACCTCACATTAAACATGGCTACATTACTGGTCGTAATAATTGTACTGGCAGTTGTCTTCGATTTCATAAATGGTTTTCATGATGCAGCAAATTCAATTGCCACCATCGTTTCCACAAAAGTGCTTACACCGTTCCAGGCCGTGGTTTGGGCTGCTTTCTTCAATTTTTTGGCTTATTTTATTTTCAGAGACCATGGCGTTGCGAATACCGTTGCAAAAACTGTAAATGCCGGAGCGTACGATCTTACGGTGGTTCTGGCAGGCGTAATTGCCGCAATTTGCTGGAACCTGCTTACATGGTGGTATGGCATCCCGTCATCTTCATCTCATACATTAATCGGAGGTTTCGCCGGCGCAGCCGTTGCGCATTCCGGTTTCGGCAGTATCAACTGGTCACTCAATGGCGGCATTAGCTTAACACTGATCTTTATCCTGCTCGCTCCAATAATCGGAATGGTCATCTCCGTCTTCATTACACTCGTCACAATTCAAAGAAAATTTTGGCTGAAAATGCTCATCATTTTCGTCACCGTTACGTCTTGTCTCGTTTTCATTAAATTCAAAAAGCCCTTTGAATTTTGGGCATTATTGGTCCTGGGCGTCATTTTTACGGTCTCTTATTTTTATAACCACTTCCGGAAACAAACCGCGTACAGAACTGCAAACATGTATAAACGACTGCAACTTGTTTCCTCTGCCAGCTTTAGTTTAGGACATGGTGGAAGCGATGCGCAAAAAGCTATTGGAATAATAGGCGCGGCAATGGTTGCAGAAAATATAATTCCTGATATAGCACATATTCCTTCATGGGTGCCTTTTATGTGCTATACGGCCATGGGCCTCGGAACTATGAGTGGCGGCTGGAGGATAGTAAAAACGATGGGCACAAAGATCACCAAAGTCACACCACTTGAGGGCGTATGCGCCGAAACGGCAGGTGCGATCACCCTTTTCACGGCTGCTAACCTCGGAGCGCCGGTGAGTACGACTCATACAATTGCCGGCGCGATCGTAGGTGTGGGAGCAACTAAACGCATGAGCGCGGTACGTTGGGGGATAACTGTCAACCTTGTTTGGGCGTGGATCCTTACAATACCTGTGAGTGGATTATTGGCCGCTGCATTCTATTGGTTCTTCAGCCTGTTTTCTGCTTAGCTTTGCTTACTTGCCACGCAAGTACCCATAAGCTGGCACACTTCTTTTGGCTTATGGTGTGTAACCATGAAAAACGAAATGATTTAAAATGAAAAAGATCCTGGTCACAGGCGGCTGTGGTTATATTGGCTCACATACGGTGGTAGACCTGTTTGAGAGTGGTTTTGACGTGATCTCAATCGACGATAATTCCCGGTCTACAACTTATCTTCTTGATGGTATTGAAAAGATCACGGGTAAAAGATTAAAAAATTATAAGGTCGATCTGAAAAACTTCGACGAGACACTTGCGGTATTCCAGGAGAATGAAGATATAAAAGGGATCATACACTTCGCGGCGTTCAAGGCAGTGGGCGAGTCTGTAGAAAAACCCCTGGAATACTATGAAAACAATCTCTTTTCCCTGGTGAATGTCCTGAGATGTGCAAAGGAATTTCATATTCCTCATTTTGTGTTTTCGTCTTCATGCACCGTGTACGGAAACCCGGATTCAATACCGGTCACTGAAAATTCACCGATAAAAAAAGCTGAGTCTCCATACGGCGCTACCAAACAAATGGGTGAACAGATCGTGCACGATTTCTCAACGGTTCACGAGGGAACTTCTATCTTGCTAAGATACTTTAACCCTGTCGGCGCGCATCCTTCCGGTCTTATTGGAGAGCTTCCGCTAGGCAAACCGGAGAACTTATTTCCCGCGATCACACAAACCGCAATAGGCAAGCTTCCACAGTTGATAGTTTATGGCCATGACTATCCCACCCGGGATGGAAGCTGTGTAAGAGATTACATACACGTTTCAGATATTGCGCACGCGCATACGCTCGCTTTACAATATCTCATGGACGGGCGTCAAAGGGCAAAATGCGATATATTTAATTTAGGCAGCGGCAATGGAGTGACGGTGCTTGAAGCCATAAAAGCGTTTGAGAAAGTGTCGGGTCGAAAACTCAATTATAAATTAGGGCCGCGCAGACCCGGTGATGTGATTGCTATTTATGCCAATAATGACCTCGCCATCAATCATCTTGGCTGGAATATCAGTTACGATCTTGAAGCAATGATGCGCACGGCATGGGCATGGGAGCTCAACATCAAAAGAGATGAGGAATTGGTGACCCGGCAAAATCCAGTTTTAAATTGATCTGTCTTGACGGAGTAAGCAACGTTTATTAAACTTTCTAGGCTGGATCAAATCAAACGATCGGCTTTTTAATTTTACAAAAAATACCCTGCATGCAAATCGACGATAGGGAGTTATTACAACAGTTCAAGATACCTGAGACGAAAGAAAGGGCATTTACCGCGATCATCAAAAAATACCAGGAGAAATTATATTGGCATGTACGCCGAATGGTAATTGAGCACGAGGATGCCAATGATGTACTGCAGAATGTTTTTATCAAAGTGTGGAACGGGCTTGAAAATTTTAGAGAGGACAGCCAGTTGTACACGTGGTTATACCGAATAGCCACCAATGAAAGCCTTACTTTTCTTGACCAGCAGAAAAAAAAGGGTTCAGTTAGCTTAAGCGACGTAGAAACAGGGCTGGCGAACAAAGTAGTTGCTGACAAAAATTTCGACGCAAACAGGCTGGAATGGAAGCTGCAGCTCGCAATCCAACAACTGCCCGAAAAGCAAAAAATTGTTTTTAACTTGAGGTATTATGATGAAATGCCTTATGAAGAAATGAGCCGGGTTCTGGATACAAGCGAAGGAGCCTTAAAAGCCAGCTATCATCACGCGGTAAAAAAAATAGAGGAATTCATTAAAAATAATTAAACGGCAAACAGGGATATTGGTCAAACCAAAGCAAATGGAGGATAATATTAACATATTGACCGAGCTGAAGGAAGCAGGAAGTACTATTTTACTGAATGCCAACAGGAGCAATTTGTATTTTATTTCTCCTGACTATTTTAACAATCTACCCCGGGATGTAATGTCACGGATCTTTGTTGAATCGATTCCGCGGACGAATCCATACTCGGTGCCCACAGGTTATTTCGACCAACTCTCCACAATTATTCTTGAAAACATAGGGGTTCACGACAGTATTCCAATGTTAGACGGTGTGGGCGAGATGCTCTATTCTGTGCCGGAAGGATACTTCGAGAACTTTGCCAGCAATGTTCTGCAAAAAATTAAAGGGCAAACAAGTGATTCGGTACAGGCGGAGCTTGAAGAACTTTCTCCATTGCTAAGTAAGATACCGAAGACCAATGTTTATGCAATTCCGGATGGTTATTTTGATGCGTTGACGCCTTTAAAAAAACAAAAGGAAAACACGCCCGCTAAAATTATTTCGTTCGGTGCAAAAACCCGGAGTTGGATCAATTATGCTGCTGCTGCATGCGTTGCTGCGATATTGCTGGGAGGCGCTTACATGTATTTTTCGAAACCTGGCAGCGAGCAGATCGCTAATCAGCCAAAAAAAGGAATCGATATACAAAAAGGACTTTCCGAGTTGACCGATTCTGAAATCACAGATTATTTAAACCACGACAACTCTACCGCTGTCTATACTTCTCAAGGCTCTGACGAACAAAGGGATCTGGATGTAAATATGCTGCTTCAAAATATGTCGGACGAAGAGATCGAGCAATACCTGATCAATAATGCTGATCCGGGAGAAGAGAAAGGAGGTATCTAAAATGAAAAAGATGAAAAAAATATACACATTATTGTTATTTTTATTTTTTCATAGTTATTTTTGTCTCGCACAGTCCCCTGATGGAAACGATGGTGGTGGCCGGGTTGAGGCCGTGAAAATGGCTTATATGACCGAGCAATTAAATCTCACTCCGCAGGAGGCTCAGAGTTTCTGGCCCGTTTATAACAGTTACACTAACGAAATAAGACAAGCCAGGCAGCAGTACGCAAACGATGAAGTAGCTTATGAGAAAAAGGTAGTTGAAATAAAAGAACGCTACCAGGGAAATTTCAGAAAAGTACTAGGAAGTAACACCCAACGAGTAAACAAGGTTTACACATCAGAGCGGCAATTCAAGGACCTACTTCGAAACGAGCAAAAGAACAGGCAACAAAATTACCAGCAAAAAGAAAAAGAAGTTCAGCAAGCTCCGCCACACAACAACGGAAACAAGAACAACGCGAACAAAATTAATAATAAGGGTGGCTCAAAAAAGCAACACCCTCCGAGATAAGAAATTTAAATAGGTGTTTTTCATAGGTTAGCAACGGCCAGCTCTTTTCAGGGCGGGCCTATTTTTTTTCTGCCTGTCTCAATAAAATTCTGCTTCAAGTTCTCCTAATGTTCTAGCCGCCGGAAAAAAACTTTTCAGTTTTTCAATCACGCGTTCAACTAATGCATCCGGACAACTGGCTCCGCTCGTTAATAAAACGCTCACGGGTTCTTTTTGAGGAATAAAATTTTCAGTAATGTACTCTTCCTTTGTTTTCCAGTTGCAATGAAAAATTTTTCCCGATGAAATCATCTTTTCCGCATCGTTTATAAAATAGGTTGGAAGCTGTGCTTCACACAACTCCACAAGATGCGAAGTGTTGCTGCTGTTATAGCCACCCACCACGATAGCAAAATCTGCTTTCGTTTTTAATAATCCTGTTACAGCCGACTGGTTATCATTTGTAGCATAGCATAAAGTATCGCGCGTATCGGCAAACCGCTCGTAGATGTTTTCGTCATCCAGGTTGTAATGGACCTTCACCAATGCCTTCAGATATTCGGCGATAGCCTGCGTGTCTGTTGCAAGCTGGGTGGTTTGATTTACTACTCCGAAACGCTCCAGGTCTTTCGTAATATCAAACCCGTACGAGAAGCGTGCTTTAAATTCATCATAAAATAAAGCAGGCTCCTTCTCACCAGTTATATACTTGCCTAATTCTATTGCCTCCTTCATGTCGTTGATCACGACGGTTGGTGTGTATGCAGACGCATGAGAAAACGTAGCGCGTGTTTCCTCATGCGTGGGTTTACCATGCACGACGATGCTGTAGCCCTTCCGCGCGACCTGCTCGCTCCGGTTCCATACTTTCTCAACAAAAGGACAAGTAGTATTGTATTTCTCCGTTTGAATACCCTTTGCTTTCAATACCTCCTCGATTTGCAGCGTGGTCCCGAACGCAGGTATTAACACAATATCGTCAGCGTTTAATTCATCGAACGATATCAATTGATTTCCGTGGGTGTCCTGCAGGAATTGGATGCCTCTTTGTTGTAAGTCGGCGTTTACATGCGGATTGTGGATCATCTCGCTTAAAAGAAAAATTCTTTTGCCGGGATTTTCATCGAGCGTAGTAAAAGCTATTTCAATAGCGTTTTCAACACCATAGCAAAAGCCAAAGTGTCGTGCGAGATAAATTTTAAGCGGACCGAAATCGAGTAAGGTGGGTGAAAAATCCCTGACAGAAGACGAGGCAGGTTTTTTTAATTTATCGTCAATTCGTCTCTTGTTCTTGATGGCACTTACCAGATTGCTTCGATAAATATTTGGAACAGCAAATTGCTTCATAAAGCGCCACGAAGATAACAAACATGCAACTTTGCGATCAGGAATTAACTCAGTCTTGCACCGAAGGTTGTTTGTCAATTATGAATTCGATCAGTTCGTCCACAGAGATACCGGCTCTGAGGCAAGCGTCATTGATCTCATCTCTTGAAACATTCGCAGCGAAGCTTTTTTCTTTCATTCTTTTTTTCACGCCCTTCACATCCATACCCGAATAACCCGTGGGACGCATAAGTGAATAGGCATGAATGAGGCCGCTTAATTCGTCAAAGGCGTACAGCATTTTATCCATCTTTGTTTCTGGCTCGACACCGAAATGAGCGGGGCCATGGGAAGCTATTGCATGTATGACCTCCGGATCCACACTCCTGCTTTCCAATTCTTCAATGATCTTTTTACAATGCGTTGCCGGCCATTGGTCCCAGTCGGCATCGTGTAACAAGCCTGCAAGTTGCCATTGCCAGGCCTCATCGCCGTCCAGGTTTTCATTTTCCACCGCCCAACTGAACATCAGGTGTGCGACCTGCTTCATGTGCAACTTAAGCCGTGGATTTTTTACCCAGTCGTCCAGCAAACGCTCAGCTTCTTCGACGGATAACGTTTTACCTTTATTTATCTGGTCACCGAAAACATTCCGGCCAATTAATAAAGACATAATTTAGATTTATTGCAAACCTACTAGTTCAAAACTCAAAAATCATTTTAACCATGAGGGGATTATTCATTTTATTTATAGCTGGTCTTTGGTTAAACGTAAATGCGCAGCCTTTTGTGTCGGTGAAAGGAAGTATGATCACATTGAACGAGAAACCGTTTCAACTCAAAGGCACTAACCTGGGAAACTGGCTCGTTCCTGAAGGATATATGTTTAAGTTCACGCATGCAACATCTCCCCGAATGATAAATGAAGTGTTGAACGAGTTGCTCGGCCCCGCTGAAACAAATCGATTTTGGAATAATTATCTGCATAGCTACATTACTGAAGCTGATATACACTATTTGAGATCTACAGGAATGAATTCGATCCGGGTGCCTTTTAATTACCGGCTGTTCACCGATGAAGAATATATGGGTGAAAAAAATCGAAATCGCGGATTTCAATTATTGGATCCACTCGTTGCATGGTGCGCGAAAGAAAAAATTTATGTACTGCTTGATATGCATTGCGCACCTGCCGGGCAAACAGGCGATAACATCGACGACAGTTATGGATTTCCATTCCTGTATGAAGACACTGCCGCTCAGGCACTCACCGTTTCGATCTGGAAACGGATCGCAGAACACTATAAGAACGAATCGTTCATACTCGGATATGACTTACTGAATGAACCCATCGCGACGTATTTCGATTCAGGACGTTTCAATCCTAAGCTCGAGCCATTATACAGGCGAATCGTTGAAGCGATCCGCAGTGTTGACAAGAATCACCTTGTGTTTTTAGGCGGCGCTCAATGGGATTCCAATTTCGATGTTTTCGGAAAACCTTTTGACGACAAACTTGTCTACACTTTTCACAAATACTGGACTGCGCCGACGAGAGAGGTAATTGAATCTTATATCAACTTCAGCAAGAAACATGATGTGCCGATCTATTGCGGTGAAACCGGTGAGAACACGAATGAATGGATAAGACAGTTCAGGCAAATGCTGGACAGTAATAATATCGGCTGGCATTTTTGGCCTTATAAAAAGATGGATAATGAACGTTGCATCATCAGTTTCAAAAAACCACCGAAATATGACTCGGTGATTGCGTATGCAAATAGTTCGAGAAAAGGCTTTGAGGAGATAAGAAAAGCAAGGCCAAATAATGATGATGTGCGGCAGGCGCTGGAAGAATTTTTGGCCAACTGCCGGTTTGAAAATTGCACCGAGAATAAGGAATATATAAAAGCACTCGGGCTCAACACTGTTAACTAGATCGCTTCACCGTTTTAAAATCCTTTGAAATTGTAGCGCGCATGTTGCCGGTAGTATCGACCAACCGCGCAGCCGATTTCACTTTCATATGTACCGTAAAATCGCAGATGTAAACATTTGCTTTAGTGTCATCGTAGAAGACAACATTCTCCACACGATATTGAACTTTAGATGAGTCATTGTTAACTGCACTGTACAGATGGTCCCGCATGGCTGTTTTAAGCTTTGCCTCCACCTCGTCGTGGGACGGATTCTCATTCGCGACACAGGCAAATAACGAAACGCTTATGAAAAGAATAAAAGCAGAAAGTTTCATATCAAGTCGGGAATATCGTTATCTGAAATTGTCATCACTTATGTCATCGTCATCGTTATAGTTCATCTGGCCGAGGTTCATCATGCTACCGATAAGATCTTTGAACTCGATCTTTCCCTCAATAACTTTTTTGCTGATGAGTGAATAAGCGGCCAGGCCGTGCAACACAAATTCCATCAGCAAAGCATTTTCTTTTTCATTCGCGTGCGGGAAATACTTTTTTACAAATCCAAACAGACCTTCAACTTTATAAAGAGCGTTGATCTTTTCAGCATCCTTCATATCAACAAATAGATCCAGATGCTTGCCCGAGTCGAACCACCGCGTGATAGCCTTGTACGGATTATCGTTTTCCTTTTCCAGTTGAGAAGGTTTGTTCGCGGTCTTTCTCTTTTTTAATGTTTCGGGATTTGGAAAATAAATGATGAACTGCGAACGAATAGATTTATCAAGCAGGTTCACTGCAACCTGGTAAGGTCCCTCCTGCTCCCCTTCATAAACCAGCTCGATCTTCCCGGTGATGGAGGGAATGATACCAACAAGGTCGCTGATCCAGACCTGCGTTTGTTTTTCATTATTCCGGATCGCCCGTCGCTCTGCACTGCTATAAGCATTTTCAAAAGCTGAAATAGGCAACCTTGCGCTAACGCCGCTTTTCTTATCAACGTATTCATTGTTCCGCGCCTCAAAAGCAACCTGTTCTATGAGCCGGCGGACAAGATCGCTGACATTCACCAATGCTTTTTGTTCTTCGAGCACATCTGCTTCCTGTTCGGTAATTTCCAAAGAAGTGTCGATACTTCGCGGGTAATGCGTGAGTATCTGGCTTTGAATTCTGTCTTTCAGCGGAGTAACAATACTTCCACGGTTTGTATAATCTTCCGGATTTGCAGTAAAGACGAATAATATATCCAGCGGCATACGCAGCTTAAATCCCCTGATCTGTATATCGCCTTCTTCCAAAATATTGAACAAGGCAACTTGTATACGCGCCTGTAAGTCGGGAATTTCGTTAATCACAAAAATGCCGCGGTTGCTTCGCGGAATGATGCCGTAATGAATTACCCGCTCATCTGCAAAACTCAATCGAAGGTTGGCAGCTTTTATCGGATCAATATCGCCAATAAGATCAGCGACGCTTACATCGGGCGTGGCGAGCTTCTCACCATAACGCTCGTCACGGTGCACCCATTCTATCGGCGTTTCGTCTGCATGTTCGGCAATAAGGTCCTTTGCATATTTGCTTAACGGCTTGAGCGGGTCATCATTTACTTCGCTGCCGGCCACAACGGGAATGTACTCATCCAATAGATCCGTTATCAATCGTGCCATGCGCGTTTTTGCCTGCCCGCGCAGACCAAGGAACAAAATATTATGCCTGCTTAACAGCGCGCGTTCGGTGTCAGGAATTACCGAATCCTCATATCCTATGATCCCTGTGAATGGGTTTTCTTTCGTGCGAATCTTTTTAAGCAAATTTTTTCGAATTTCATCTTTAACGGCCACAGGTTTATACCCGCTACGCCGTAACTCGCCTAACGTTTTTATAGCCTCGTGCCCATTGAATGCAGGACGACTGTCATCTTTCATAAACATTCTTTGCATAGATCACTTAATCTGTTACAACTAAAAATTCTCTCTCCTGGTTCCGGTTTTCAATATACGGTTTTTCTTTTGCCGCTTTCAAAATCACGGAAGATGAACGCTCCTAATTTGTCCAGCGAGGCGAAAAACGCCTTGCCGTTATTTGTCTCCGTAAATTCTGTCACGAAGCGTTGCAAATAAGGATCGCTTGCTATCATAAACGTAGTGATGGGTATCTTTAGTTTCTTGCATTGAGCCGCCAAATTCAGACACCTGTTGGTAATTTTTCTATCCAACCCAAACGCATTTTTATAGTAGCGCTTACCTATCTTTAGACAGGTGGGCTTACCGTCGGTGATCATAAAAATTTGCTTGTTGGGATTTCGTCTGCGACGTAAAATATCCATAGCTAACTCAATTCCGGCAACTGTGTTCGTATGGTATGGACCCACTTGTAAATAGGGCAAGTCTTTTATCTCAACGGGCCATGCATCATTTCCAAATACAACAATATCTAATGTGTCCTTTGGATATTTGGTTGTGATAAGCTCGCTTAGAGCCATCGCCACTTTTTTCGCCGGCGTTATCCGGTCTTCGCCGTATAATATCATGGAGTGCGAAATATCGATCATCAGCACAGTTGATGTCTGTGCCTTGAAATCTGTTTCGCGAATCTGAAGATCGTCTTCGTACATCTGGAAGCTTTCGACGCCATGGTTGATCTGCGCGTTACGAATGCTTTCAGTAAAATCAATTTGCTCCAGCATGTCACCAAATTGGAACGGCCGGTGATCCGGACTTATCTCGTCGCCCTGCCCCGGTTTGCTGGTTGTATGATCACCCTGTTTTGTCTTCTTCAGTTTACCGAATATTTCTTCGAGGCTGCGTTTGCGAATACTCTGCTCACTCTTCGCTGTTATCTGCAGAACACCGGTTTCGGTGTTGTCCTTAATGTAGCCATTGCGTTTAAGGTCTTCGATAAAATCGCCCATTCCATATTCGTCATCTGTAAGCTGGTATTTTTTATCGAGCTCGTTCATCCACTGCAGAGCCTCGTTCACATCGCCGCTCGTATAGGTGAGTAGCTGCATGAACATGTCGAGCAATTGCTCGAATCTCGTTTTACCATCTGCTGCAGGATCGAATTTTACGAATCGATTTCCGATCATAGGTGTAAGCTAAATAAAAACAGTGTACTAAAATGATAACAAATTGTGATGATGCAAAGTTTATATCATAAAAAGCATCTCACAAAAAATAAATGGCTGAGTTCTTTTAGAAATTGCAAGAGTACATACTCTGGCTGCAGAAACTATGCCTGCGCAGTTGGCCCTCCAAAATTCATAGGGATCTCTACTTGTTCAATATCCTGGATCTTTCCATGCACGTTTTCATAACGTTCAATATTCTCCTGCATGGCGCGCATAAACCGCTTCGCGTGCATGGGGGTAAAAATGATTCGTGATTTTACTTTGCTTTTTGGCGTGCCCGGCATTACGTTCACAAAGTCGATCACAAATTCCGCATGACTATGCGTTATGATCGCAAGGTTCGCATAGGTGCCCTCAGATATTTCTTCGCTGATCTCTATGTTTAACTGGTTCTGTTGTGGTGGCTGATCTGGCATCATTTAATAAATTAGGTTACAAATTTGAAGAAAAAAAGCACACTGAAGGCGGTAAATAAAAAAGCTATCCCCGCGAAGGAATAGCTTTTTTACGAAGAAGTGTTTCTTCGACCTTATAATTCGCCTATGGCCTATAATATGTATCCTTTATATACCTGTCTGCCGGAGTTGAAGTATGAACTGCATATTGAAATTGGAAGACTCCAGCTACCGGATCAGCAATTAAAATATTAGGGCCGTCAGTTACTGTTACGCCATTAGCAGCCATGAGGTCAACATCGTCCTGGTTGAGGCTTACCTGGAAATCACTCAAAACGCCGCCATCATTCTTAAACGTTAACACATAACGGGGCTGAATGTAATAATAGCTTGGTACCTCAATTGTGGTTGGATCAACAGGAGAAAATGAGGTATTCTCTCCGGTGAAATAAATATCAGGTGCGCAGGAAGTACTGTCGGTACAAGGCCACCGGATAAAGTCCCATAAGTAAGGGCCTGCTAACGGATTGCCGATAGCATGGAACCAAATCACGCTCTGATTTGCGCTCAACAGTACGCCGTCGCCATCCAAAATGACTATCGGAAGCATGTAGTTTTTTGTTGCATCAATTTTGTCCTTGTAAAAAGCTATCTGGAAAGAGTCAATACGTTGCCCGCTTTTTATGGTGCCTTCCGTCTTGAAAATAGTATAAGTAGAATCAGGCAATAACTCGTACTTTACCGCATTCACGGTGTCTGCATTGTAGACATCTATTTTTGACTGGTCTACGCCTATTGTAACATTGACGTCTCTGTCTAGCGTATACTCGGAGGCCAGATTTGCATAAAACTGAACCGTGTCAGGAAGATTACCTATCGTGGCTCTTGTGAAATAAGCCAACCCGGCTATGTTGCTGACCGGTGTCCGTAACTCTAACACCGGTTGGATCTGCGAGAAGTCGGTGCCAACGTTTCTGTCTTTTACGCAACTCGCAAAGAACACAGCGGAGAGCAAGCTTAATTGAAGAAACAATGATATCTTTTTCATAATTATTTTTTGTACTAATTTTTTAATGGTTGTTCAATTAATCAGGGCATCCAGAATAGCTTTTGAGTATGATGCGCCTGGGCATCCTGGCTGGGAACATTTGCGGCATTCGTCGCATATTCACTTGTTACGTACAGGATCCGAACAGGAACCGCCAGTACATCGAAATAAGGTGATTCCGTAAGCGGAATTGACTGGTTGAAAGGAAGGTTCGGCAACCTGCGGTAATCATCCCATACTTCCAATGGAGTAACGGTATTTTCGGCCATCCACTTCTGTGCAATTATGAGATTTAAATAAAAAGTCTGCGTTTGGCCGGACTTCCAGTATGCAAGCGTATTAGACGGATCAGAGTAATATGTTATAGCTGCGGCCTGGGCGTCGGGAACGCCATAATATTCAAAGGAAGCTACGATCCCATCGTGATAATAGTCCTCTGGGTCTCCACTTATCCATCCTCTCAAAGCAGCTTCAGCCTGGAGAAAATCACTTTCTGCCTCGAGCATTATCACCGCGGGCTGGCCTACAGATTTAAGTACACCAGGTCCGAAAATTGACGAAGCAGAACCTACATAACCATCCGTTGCGCCGATGTAGTTTCCTTGCCACACGCCGCTATTGCCGGGTGTTGGACCGTAAACAAGGTGAGCCCTTGGGTCATCGTAGTTTTCATACATATCAAGCCCGAACTGGTTGGCTCTCCAAAAGTCATTTATGTAAGTGCCGCCCGTATTATAATTAGCGCTCCAGAACGGGTTTTGTTTGCCGGCAGAGTTGATATAGCCGGGATTAACAGATGCGTCCTTATCAAGAAATCCACCCTGAATTTTACCGGCTTCTTCTTTCGCATAAGCTTCATTCACCTCCGATTGGCGGATCAATATGCGCAACTTTAGACTGTTCGCGAAACGAATCCATTCATCGAAATCCCCCTTGAACATAATGTCGCTTCCGGTTGGAAGGGAAACATCAGCACTTATGGCCGCCTGCATAAAATCAATGCCAGCGTCGATCTGTACGATCAGGTCCTGATAGATCGCCTGTGCGTCATCGTAAACTGGCTGAAGATTAGCGGTGCCCTGAAGAGCATTGAAATATGGCACGTCGCCAAACATATCAACCAGTTGCTGAAAGTCATGCGACTTCATGATCTTTGCCGCACCCTGGTAAAACCCGTAATAAACAGCTTTATCCGGCTGGGCCGTCCCCAATTCGGCTGACTTTGTTTCCACATATTGATAATCCTCAAGGGTGTTATAAATATTGCCCCATAAACCCAATCCAAAATCGGTCGTTTCTTTGTAAGTAGTGAAATTGCTGGTGCTTGGCGCATAGCTTCCGCTCACCGCCCATTGCCCCATCCAGCCACTGACGAAAGTGAAAGAATTGATCTGGCGGGCAGCAGTCGAATTTAATGCCGCCGGTAATACCAGCTCCGGAGCTACATTGGCAGGATTATTTGGATTTTGATTTATGTCCAAATAACCTTTTTTACATCCTGCAGCCGCAAACAGGTACACAACCCCCGCGGCTAACATTATTCTTTTCATTTTAATTCTCATTTTGATTAAAAGTAATTTCGAAAAAGTTTTTAGAACGTTAAAGTGATCGTGCCACCCCAGAACCTGCTAGGTGGCGTTTGGTCGATGTCTGTTGTTCCTAAACCATTACCACTCGTGTTACTAAATTCGGGATCTGACCAAACATTCTGGCTTGCCCGTTTTGCAGCCAGGTTTCTTCCATTTATACCAATCGTAGCTTGTTTTAAAACTTTTGTTTTGGCGATAATGTTTGCAGGTAAGTTGTACGTTAATGATACTTCCCTTAACTTCCAAAAATCGGCGCTATTTACATATGGGCTAACCGCTGCATTCCAGGTACTCGCCCAGAATAGGTTGTTTCCTTCAATAACGGTGACATCCGTGTTTGCCACATATTTGTCACCTTCCTGGTACGAAGAGTTGGGAATTACAAATACCTGCCGGCCGGCCTGTGCAGAATACCATGATACACCGGTAAAGTCTAAGTCACCCCCAAGGTCATTATTGATAACAGCACCAAAGCGGCCCTCAGCAACGATGCCGAGCGTTAAACCTTTGTAAGTAAGTTGAGTGCTAATACCTGCCGAGCGTGGAGCATAGGCGGTTCCGAAATATTTAGGGGTTGCATCCAGAGTAGGGAATCCTGTCGTTTTGCTAACAACAATTCTTCCTTCGGGATCACGCACCCAGTCACTTCCTTTGATGATACCATACGGCTGACCAAGTGCTATATATGTGTTATTAAAGATGGGAATTTCGTTGAGGCCATATCCTATGTTAACCACCTTGTTTTCATTATAGGAGAAGTTACCGCTTACATCCCATTTGATATCCTTTGTTTGAACAACCGTTACCCTTGCATCCAATTCTACCCCTTTATTTTCCATTTCTCCCGAGTTCACGTAGGCCGTGTTAAAACCGGTAGCCCATGAAATGCCAATTGGAATTGTCTGGTCTTTTGAGGTTGATTTATAGGCTGCGGCTGAAACGGTGATCCGATCTTTTAAGAATCCAAGTTCCAAACCAATTTCGCGTTCAAGATTCTTTTCAGGCTTTAACAAGGGATTGTTGAACGTATTAGACACGCTATAACCCGCCGTTGCGCCATAAGGAAAACCGGCGCCGTTGTCGAATGTATTCACGAGACTGTACGGATTTACTGTTACCTGGCCAACCTGGCTGATGGCGAATCTTACCTTACCATAACTCAACCAGCCCGGTCCGTTGTCCTTCAGCAGTTGAGAGAAGACGAACGCCGCATCTGCTTCAGGATAGAAGTAACTATTATTATGGCTGTCGCCCGGGATCTCTTTAGCTAAACGGCTATCCCAGTCATTTCTTCCAGTCATATGCAGGTAAAGGAATTGTTTGTAACCAACGGTCAGATCTCCGAATAAAGCATATTTCCTATACCGTGAATAAACCTCGCCAACGTTAGCTTCACCTGTTCTATTCGTTGCAACATTATAGAAATCCGGAACAACAAGCGCATTAGCGGAAATGCTCATGGCGCGGAAATTCTTATCCTGTACCTGGTTACCCAACAGCAAAGAGAAGTCGAAATCACCGAAGGATTTATGGAAGTTCCCCAACAAGTCGCTGGTTAATTCGGTATTGCTGCTTGAACCAGTACCTGAGTTAGGAGGTAAGTTTTTAATGCTTGATGGTATATTACCGGCTCCTAAAACGTCGGCCTCTGCCCAGGGAGCAAAATCATAACCAGCTTTTGTATAGTTATTGCTGTAATCGTTTCTGGCCATTCCAAATCTGTATGTAATAGATGCCCAGTCTGTGGGTTTGAATGTGAGCGCTGCGCTTCCAATGAAGTCGTTGTTCTTTTCATCCAACCTCGTTTGATCGATCTGCCACCATGGGTTACCATAGTAAGCGTTGAAATAACCATCGGGGCTTGCAAACGGATCATTTCTCCAGTCCCTGAAATCACGCAGATCAATAAATGACGGCGTATTGATCACTGTCCAGTAAACCGGGCGGCCCTGGAAGTACGAACCACCGCCATTGAAGGCTGAAGTGCTACCAACCGGCAATACATACGCACCAAGGAAACCTGTACTTCCCCACCTGAAAGGCGAGAAGGTAGCCGGCGTTGTGTTCGTGTGAGTTACCGCATATGACAAATTGTAATCAGCGCGGAATTTTCCTGATTCCCTATAACCATCGATACGGAATGTGTTCCTGTGGTTTTTATCTTCAGGGATCGTACCCTTTGCACTCATATCCTGAAACGACATAAGGAACGAACTGTGATCATCACCCAATGAGTAAGAAACATCGTTGATAACGGTCAATCCCTTATCAAAGAAATCTTTCTTGGCATCCGGCTTAGCAGTATAAGAATAGTATTTCTGGATAGTTTTCGGCTCTCCATTTTCGTCAATTATTTGTACGGGGGCGCCAAGTGGTACCGTTTCACCGTTATACTCAGCACCGTAGCTTTGGTTTTCGTAAGGAACATAGGGCTTGAAAGGGTCGTTAGGAAAATAGATGATACCGGGGAAAGAATTGGGATCCAATTCACCACCGTTCGGTCCGAAGCGATTTTGAAACTTTGCAGTGTAAGCGATCGCTTCCTGCTGAACAGTGCTGCTCACCTGTATTTTCGGCGCGCCTCTTCCTTTCTTTGTATTTACTATAATTACTCCGTTATATCCATCTGAGCCATACAACGCGGATGCAGATGATCCTTTGAGGATGTTGATGTCTTCTATGTCATTTGGATTAATTGATGCCAGGAACCTGATGTTCAGGATATTTCCATCAACAACCAGAAGCGCCTGGTTATTTCCCAAAAATGAACGTACGCCGCGAAGGGTAACACGGACGTCCGGTTTCACGCCATTATTCACAAGGTTTACGGTTAAGCCCGAAACCTTTCCGGAAAGACCGTTAGCCACATTGGTAACCTTGGCCTGGTTTAGCTGTGAATTGCTGATCTTCGTAGTAGAATAACCAAGGGACTTTGCCTGGCGCTGAACGCCGAGAGCGGTTGTTACGACCACATCCGTAATTGTTCCTGAACTGCGGGTCATAACTACTGAAATAGTGGCCGAATTGCCTACAGTTATTTCAGTAGCCTGCATGCCTACAGCAGATACAACCAGCACATCGCCAGTTTTCGCAGTAATTGTAAAAGTTGCATTTGCGTCAGCCGCCACAGATACTTTTGTACCTTTTACATTCACCGTGGCAAATGGAACAGGATCCCCGTTCTGATCCCTAATCGTACCACTTATTTTTCCTTGTGACCAAGCCACAGCGGTAGTAAGCAGTAGCAACGTAAGTAAACTTACAATTTTTCTCATTTTAGACAATTTTAGAATTTAAGTGTGCGAATATATAAGATTATGAACAAGCAGTTAAAAAAAAACGAACGGCTTGTTAAATATGACAAACAGAAAAGACAAAGGCGCTGCAAAAAGTGCTGCTTTCAGCGCAATAGAAAAATGCCGCTTCCTTACAACAATAGTTTCATTTTCAATACCAATGAATTATCGGAAAAAAATTTTCCGAAAAGACGGAATAATTAAAACAGCTAAAAATGTTAAAAAAAGGTTAAAGCTAATTGCCGTTAGCATCCTGAATTTTTATGAGCGGCACAGTTAAAGGTTATCAGAACAGGAAGCTATTTTTGCTAATGGTTATTTTAGACGGGAAAAGCGCTTCCCAAAAGATCAAGGATGAACTTAAAGATCGCGTCTCAAATCTGCGAACTGGCTCGAGGGCCCCTCATCTGGCCGCCATTTTGGTCGGAACCAACGGAGCCAGTGAAACATACGTCGCCAGCAAAATAAGAAGTTGTGCTGAAGTTGGTTTTCAGTCGTCCATGATAAGATTAGAAGAGTCCGTTGCTGAAGATTTTCTGCTTCAAAAGATCAGCGAACTAAATAATGATCAGGGCGTCGACGGGATTTTGGTACAACTGCCGCTACCAAAACAGATCAGCGAAGAAAAAGTGATCAATGCTATAGATCCGGCCAAAGACGTCGACGGGTTTCATCCTTTTAATATAGGCAAGCTCGTGCAGGGATACCCTACCTTTATTTCT
>DASQJI010000092.1:0-5045 GCA_035631175.1 Parafilimonas sp. | reverse complement strand
CAAAGTGGGGCAACTCCTTTTGTGCGCAAGACAACACGGGCCTCTTCAAAGGCAGTCAGCGCAATTAATGCAAAAAAAGATTCATCATACATCTTCCACATCTTTAACAGATCTTGTATCAAACGCGGATATTGTTATAAGTGTTGCAAGTTCCATTATCAATAACGATGACCTGGTTGGCCTTCGGAAGCACGCAATTGTTTGCGATGCAGGGTATCCAAAAAATTTGCAGAGCACACATATGCAAAATCACGAGCGGTTATTTTATGGAGGCATGGGCATACTTACCGAAGGCTTTACATTCGAAAATAACGCGCAGGATATTTTATATAAATTCCCACTGTCACAAGTTAGCCATGGGTGTTTAATCGAATCGGCTGTGCTCGCGTTGGAAAAAAAATATTGCCCGTTTTCAAGCGGCAAGGGAAATATAACTGTTAAAGCGATGGATGAAATTCTCGCTATGGCCGGAAAGCATGGAATCAAAACAGCGCCGTTATTTAATTCTTCGTTGATTTCCGAAGACCGGCATAAAGAAGTTGTATGAACGACAATCATCCGCAAGGCCAGGTGCAACTTTCCAAGCTGATTTTCACACACAATTGGGAGGATCCTGCGATGGATGAACGGGCGCTGAAGATAAAAGAAGGTGACACGGTTTTTACGATCACTTCGGGCGGATGCAATACGCTCGGTTTTTTGCGGTTCAACCCCGCAGCGATTCATTGCGTTGATATTAACCCGGCGCAAAATCATTTGATGGAGCTCAAAAAAGCTGCATTCAAAAAACTCGATCATAAAACCGTTTGCGATCTTTTCGGATTGAGCGAGAGCAACAGCAGGAAATCATTGTACACTCAATTGAAAGAATTTCTTTCCCCGGAAGCGGCAGCTTTCTGGGACACGAACATGCATATCATTTCAGGCGGGCTCGTCATGAATGGGCGATATGAACGGTTTGTAAAAATTGCCGGCAAACTGCTGCAACTGTTACAGGGGAGCAAAAAAGTAAAAAGATTTTTTACGCTGCAATCAACAGATGAACAGAAAAAATTTTACGATGAGCGGTGGGATAATAAAAGATGGCGGTGGATATTTAAAACAATGTTCAATAAGAAACGTTTGGCTAAGAAAGGTTTGGTAAGCGATTATTTTCATTTCGATGATGGCTCCAATTCATTTTCGGAAAGCTTTTACAAACGTGCGTCTCATGTTATGACAGACATACCTGTCCGGGATAATTATTTCATCGCTTTGTATTTCCTCGGCCACTACCTCACTAACGACTGCATCCCTGAATACCTGAAAGAAAAAAATTTCAGCAGCATAAGAAATAATATCGACCGGATATTTCCGTCATCGGCCGACAGCAAGTATTGGCTCGAACGGCAACATTCCAATACATTCGATGCGTTTGCGCTATCAAATATTTGCGAATTGATGGACGACAAGGACACGCATAAGTTGTTTGAGGAAGTGATTCGTACGGCAAAGCCCGGCGCAAGAATAATATTCAGGAACCTGATGATACCGAGGGAAGTGCCGGAAGATCAGCGCAACTTTGTAGTGAAAGACGAAAAACTGAGCACGCAATTGCAGTTTGATGACCGGTCTTTTGTTTATGGTAAAGTGGCTGCATACACGGTTCACAAATAACTAAAATAAAATTGAAATCGCAGTTGTAAACTTCAACAGATTTAATCAACACCGGATGATCGACATTCAAATGCGCACATCACGAAAATTACTTTTTAGTACTTGCCTTTTTACAAGCGCAACGCTGTTCATTTCCTGTGACGATTCCGCAACTGTTCATGCAACCAGGAAAAATATTATCGAATCTGTTTATGCATCCGGGAAGATCATTGCCGAAAATGAACACAGCATTTTTTCTTTAACCAACGGCTCAGTTGAAACCAAACTGGTGCAAGAGGGCGATACCCTGCGAAAAGGACAGGCCCTGTTCGAAATCAATAATATCACTTCCACTTCGGGTTTAAAAGTTTCGAAAGACAAAATTGACCTGCTGCAACAATTTACTTCGCCTGGTAACCTGGCCGAACGGTCCTATATACGCAGCGACTGCGATGGTATTGTGTACCAGGTTATGAAGGAACAAGGCGAAGCAGTTCGAATGAATGAGCCGGTGGCGTTTGTTGGAGACGCCTCTAAACGTATTATTCGACTCGGCGTTGATCAGCAGGATATTGAAAAGATCAAACCAGGCCAGCAGGTATTGTTTAAAACGGATATCACCGGCGATTCGGTTTACCCTGCGGTAGTAAAGAAGATCTACCAGATGATGAATGAATCAAATCAATCCTTTCGCGTTGACGCGGTATTTGCTGAACCATTCCCTTCTGGTTTTATTCATTGTCCCGTTGAAGCCAATATTGTCGTCAGCAAAAAAGAAAATGCGCTTGTGCTCCCACGAACTGCGCTCGAAGGCAAAGACAGTTTGCTGATTGAAGAAAACGGCAAGCGCAAAAAAATTCACGTGAACCTCGGTGCAGCAAACGGCGATTATGTCGAGATCCTTAATGGCATTGACGAGAACACAAATATTATTGTAACGCAGCAGAAGTAAACAGCATGAGCGCGAATGTAAACTGGAGTATTGCAAAAGTTCACCTGCTTTCACGCAAGCGGCAAACAATGGTTGCGATCCTGGGTGTTACGTTTGGCATTTCGATGTTCATATTGATGATCAGTTTTATGAATGGCACGAACGAGTTTTTGCAGGACGCCATGCTGTCTTCCACTCCCGATATCCATATATACAACGACATTAAAACTGATTCCAGGTCTTCTATCACAGAGCAATATTTTAGAAGTCTTCCAAACACGATCATATTCGTTGATCATCCAAGGCCCAAGAATGCCAGTAAGAATTTAAAAAATAGCGATGGCATTATGAAAGATCTTGAACGAAATGAACAAGTAGCGGCGGTATCCCCGGTTGTTTCAGCGCATGTCTTTTTTTATTATGGACCGGTTCAATTAAATGGCATCATCGATGGAGTTAATATCAATGAAGAAAAAAAGGTCTTGAACATTTCCGCCAAAATGGTAGAAGGCAAGCCTGAGGGCCTGACGACGATCGATAACAGCATTTTGTTAGGCCAGGGGCTGGCTGAGAACCTCAACGTGCACACAGGCGACCTGGTCACTGTCTTAACGGAGGCGGGCAATATTGTGCAGTTACATGTGGCAGGGATTTTCCAGTTTGGTCTCGGCGCGGTTGATAATATAAAAGCATTTATGAACCTTTCAGACGTCCAGCAGTTACTTGGCAAGGACCGCAATTTTGTTACGGAGATCCATGTAAAAGCAAAAGATATTGGAGAATCAAAAAAGCTTGCTAATGTCTTCTCCCAAAAATATAACTACAAAGCTGAAGACTGGGCAACGGCCAATGCCTCGATCCTGGCGACGGTTGTGACACGTAATGTGATGACGTGGGTAGTTAGTATTGCGCTTCTTGTAGTTGCTGGTTTTGGCATTTACAACATTATGAACATGACGATCGCGAATAAACTTAAGGATATAGCCATCCTGAAAGCGGAAGGCTTTAAAGGAAGAGATATTGCCAGCATCTTTCTGTCTCAGTGCATAGTGATCGGCATAATCGGCGCAGCGCTTGGTATAACTCTTGGCTTTGTATTGTCCTATCTCGTGTCTCGTATACCGTTCCCCAAAAGTGATCTAGTAAGCTTAAAATTCTTCCCAGTTATCTTTGAAACGAAATACTATCTATTGGCCGTAGCCTTTGGGGTGTTTACAACATTCATCGCCGGCTTAATGCCATCAGTGAGAGCTTCCAAATCAGACCCGGTTGCAATCCTGAGAGGTTAAGATCCCCGAGCAGCGCAGCCGCATTCAGTTACACAATCTTCTTTATCGTAAGTTGAATGCCTTGCCTGGCTCTCAAAGTTATATTCGGTTCAACAACAGGAACATAATTCTCCGGCACGAAAAATTCGAATGACCTTACCAGGCGACTGATTACTATCCGCATAACAAGCATGGCAAAGTTGTGGCCGAGGCATAATCTTGGCCCGCCGCCAAATGGCACGAAAACAAATGCTGGCCGGCTTTGTTCATTTACAGCGGAGAAATGTTCCGGGAAGAATTCGTCCGGAGATTCCCAATAATCTGGATGGCGGTGAAGGCCATAAATATTCAGCAGTACATTCGAGTGCGCCGGCAAATACAATGAATTTATTTTATCGTCTTGCAGCGGCGTCCGCACTACAGCCCAGATCGGCGGATACAGGCGCAGGGTTTCGTGTACCACCTGTTTGTTATAAACAAGTTTTGAAATTTCCGCAAAACCAATTCGCTGGCCACTCGAAGAAGCTATTGCTTCCTGCCTCAGCTTCTCGCTGATATCTTTTTCCTTGGCGGCATGGTACAACATCCAACTAAGCGTTTGAGCGCTCGTTTCATGACCGGCCATAAAGATCGTCGTTACTTCATCGCGCAATAATTTATCGCTCATTGGCGATTGTGTCACTTCATCGAAGTGACTAAGCAACATATCCAGCAGGTCATTATGCACCGGTCCATTCATCGTCGCCAATTCTCTTCTTCTTCGTTCGATGATCGCGTAAATCATCTTGTCGAAGACGGCACAATTCTCTTTAAAAATTTTATTGCCGGGTGTTGGCCAGTTTGTTGGAATTTTTATTGCAGACTTCATCCACGACGCCGCAAATGAAGCCAACTTCTCCAATGCATGCATCATCGCATTCATCTCATCCTTCATATGCACGTTGAACATCGCACGACTAATGATGTTGATCGTTAACTGCAGCATCTCGTGGTTGATGTCGATGATAGTATCCGCAGGGATCTTTTCGAACCTGGTAATGAGTTCCGTTGTTTCCTCGTTTATCACATCGGCAATGCCTTCGAGACGTTGTGTATGAAAAGCCGGCTGCATAAGCCGGCGGTGTGTTAACCATAGTTCGCCATTACTGGTTGAAAGTCCTTCACCAAGAAAAAGCCCCAGTAGTTTCGTTGCGCCGGGTTTCAAATAATTT
>DASQJI010000091.1:0-6123 GCA_035631175.1 Parafilimonas sp. | reverse complement strand
TGGGCCTTGTGGGGTTTGTTGTTGTTTGGTTCCACAATGTTCATCGCTTACATATTTTATATTCCATGCCATTTTTTAAAGGAGCCTTATAAAGCAAGATGGCACCGGGTAATCTCCAGGCCGTGGATGTGGCTGTTTTTACAGGGAGTCGGTTGCCCTTTACGGGTAAAAGGAAAGGAAATATTTGAAGGCCTCGAAAATTGTATCATCGTCTCAAACCACAACAGCCTGATGGATGTTCCGGTTACAACACCATTTATGGCGCGTGCAAATAAAACCATCGCCCGCAAAGATTTCGCAAAGTTCCCTGTGTTTGGATGGATATATGGTTTTGGAAGTGTGCTGGTTGACAGGAATGATGACGCCAGTCGTCGCAAAAGTTTCGAGGATATGAAACGCATCTTAAGTTACGGGCTTGACATGGTGATCTATCCTGAAGGCACACGTAACCGTACCGACAAGCCACTTAAAACTTTTTACGATGGAGCTTTCCGGCTCGCTGTCGATACGCGAAAACCGATTGTTCCGGCGTTAGTATTTAACACGAAAAAAGTTTTGCCTGTAACGAAAAAATTTTTCATGTGGCCTCATCGCCTTGAAATGCATTTTTTGCCTCCTGTACAAAGCAGCGGCCTTACTTCCAAACAACTCAAAGAAAAAGTTTTCACCATCATGTGGGATTATTTCGAAGCCAACAGGAACCGCGTTTAACTGTCAAATGGAATATGGAATTTAATTTTTCCTTGCCGATATTCGCGTAGAATTTGCACATCAGTATGCGCCTTTCGTTCAACAACACAGAGACGGCTTTTGCTTATAAGACGAGCAAAGAGTTAAACCGCGGTCGTTTTCTTTTTGGCACCATGAATTACCCGTGGTTTGCCGCGATCGGTGTGCGGCTCACTCCGTTCCTCATGAAGACAGGACTTCCGGTGCATGGCATTATTCGCCAAACGATTTTTAAACAGTTTGTGGGCGGCGAAACTTTGGAAGAGACTTCAGAGATCGCAAAAAAATTAGGCGAATACGATGTGCAGGTCATCCTGGATTACGGTGTAGAGGCAAAACAAGGCGAAAAGAATTTTGACGAAACGAAAGACCAGATCATACACAATATCGAGTATGCCGCCACCCAGCCGAATATTCCATACATCAGCATAAAGATCACCGGCATCGCACGTTTTGGTTTATTGGAAACACTCAACTCTGCTCCACGACTCAGAAGCGGTGTGCACGATCACGAGGCCGAAGACGCGGAATGGAACCGCGTGAGAGACCGCATGTACGATATCTGTGAAAAAGCAGCTGAAAAAAATGTCGGTGTGTTGATAGATGCGGAGGAGAGTTGGATACAGGATCCAATAGACCGTCTTTCGGTAGAAATGATGGAGGTTTTCAACCGCGAACAATGCATTGTCTTCAACACTATCCAACTGTATCGCCATGACCGCCTTAATTTCTTAAAAATGTATCACAGCATTTCCAGGCAAAGGGGTTTCATACTGGGCCTGAAGCTGGTTCGTGGTGCTTATATGGAAAAAGAAAGGGCAAGGGCAGTGCAAATGGGTTACCCGTCACCGATACAACAGGACAAATCTTTTACAGACGGAGATTTTAATACCGCGGTAGAATATTGTATTGACAATATCAACGAGATCGCGACCGTAATAGCAACGCACAACGAATACAGCAATCTTCACGCTGCAGAGTTACTCGATGCAAAGGGACTTCCGCACAATCACAGGCATATACATTTTTCCCAATTATATGGCATGAGTGACAACATCACTTTTAACCTTGCGAAAGCGGGTTACTCTGTCAGCAAATATTTGCCCTTTGGACCAATACGCGACGTGATCCCTTACCTTATGCGGCGTGCGCAGGAAAACAGCAGCATCAATGGTCAAACGAGCCGGGAGTTGTTGTTGATCAAAAGTGAATTGAAAAGAAGAAAAGTGAAAACGTCTGCGCAAAAACGGCAAACTCAGACTGAAGTTGTTTGAAGTTTGAAGTTTGAGGTTTGAGGTTCGGTCAAACATTGTTCATTTGCCAGCGGCAATCGGCGCACGTAATTCGTAAATCCTAAATCCTAATTCCCAATTCCTAATTCCTAATTCCCCAGTCCTATCTCAAATCCTCTATCTTCGCACCCCAGAAAAAGTTCTTGACAAGGATGATCACCAGAAGAAATATCAGGATCAAAGTGATGCAGGTTTTGTACCAGTTGGAAACCAATGAAACAACAGCCAACCCGGAAGGAAGTAAAATATTGCTCAATCGTCTTGACCAGACCGCGCGTCTTTTCGCCTACCTCATATATTTTTTAACCGAGGTTGCACGGTACGCGGAAAGGGATGCAGCGGTTCGCGCCTCGAAACATCTTGCCACGTCAGAAGATAAGAACATCAGTATTAAACTTGCAGGGAACACGCTGCTTTGGAAAATACTGGAAAATAAGTCGTACAAAAAAGCTATCGCAGATTATAAATTCAACTTCGAACAAACCGGGCCGCTGGTTCGCAGGGTGTTCCAGGAATTAACGGGCTCCGAGATTTATAAGGAATATCTACGGGAGCCGGGGCGGGATCCGAAAAAGGAAAGAGATATCATGATCTTTATCTTCACAGACCTGATGCTACCGGATGAAAATTTTACTTCGCACCTGGAAGAATATTTTACTAATTGGGACGATGATGCTGACATGATGGTTGCGTTGATGCAAAGTTTTCTTCAAAAGCCGGGAACGCTTAACCTCCAGGAGATGCCCGACCCGGAAAAACTACAGTTTGCAAAGGAGCTTCTGCAGACAGTCGCCGAAAAAAAGGATCACGTTACCGACCTTATAAAGTCACGGCTGAAGAACTGGGATCCCGACCGCATCGCTGCCTTGGATATGATACTGATGCAGATGGGTGTTTGTGAGTTTCTGTATTTTCCCACGATCCCGCCGAAAGTAACCATTAACGAATATATTGACCTCGCAAAAGAGTACAGCACTTCGCAGAGCGGGCATTTTGTAAACGGGCTCCTGGATGGTATTCACAAGGATTTGATCAGAGATAACAAAATTCATAAAACCGATTTCAAATCAAATAAGGCAAGTTGAGAAACCTTACATTTGCCGGAAATTTTTTTTTATGCCTAAGTTTTTTATACTGTTGCTTCTCGCAGGCGGCATCTTTTTTTCAGCCTGCAATAACGCGGAAGAAAAGCCGGTTGATGTTACATCCATTATGAAGGATTCAACAAAATTTACTACCATGGAATGGCTTGATACGTCTCTCGATTTTGGTACCGCGAAAAAAGGTGAAAAAGTCAGCCTCGTATTTCGCGCTAAGAATACGGGTGATAAACCTTTATACCTGTACGACGTAAGGCCTGGTTGTGGCTGCACATTGGTCGATTATACCAAGGAGGCGATCGCTCCGGGAAAGGAAGGAAAGATAATGGCAGAATATGATACTAATAAAGGCAGTTTAGGCGCCATCCACAAAACGGTGTATGCACGCTCCAACAACAGTAACCATGCGCAGACAACACTTTTTTTTAGCGGCACCGTGGTAATGGGTGATTCAACCTCTACCGCAAAACATAAATCTTAATTTTTATAAACAATCTACAATGACACAAATGATTCCTGTTCTTCTCATGGCTTCTCCTGATGGTTCGCAACCAAATTCAAGTTTTACGCTGGTCATGATGGGCGCGATCATCCTTGTCTTCTGGCTCTTCATGATACGTCCGCAGGCCAAGAAGGCAAAAGATCAAAAGAAGTTCATAGAGAACTTGCAAAAGGGCGACAAAATAGTCACGATTGCAGGTATACATGGAACGATCAATAAAGTGAATGATGATAACACGATTCAGCTTGAAACTAACCCCGGAAGTTATATGAAGCTCGAAAAATCTGCGATCAGCCTGGAATGGACACAACAGTTGCACAAAGCAATTTCCGGTGAAGCTGACAAAAAATAATTCATGCGACAAGCAAGAGATCCGAAATTTAATAAGTTTCGGATTTTTTATTTTTAGGGGATTCGCCGGCGGGGAAAATGGGAGCACAATGTACACGAAGGAGGCGCGAAGAGCACAAAGAAAAGTTTACGAAGAACGATTTATTTATTGAAGCTTGGGTAATTCAAAACAGATGCAACTTCCTTCGTGTTCTTTGTGAGAATCCTTGTATCCTTTGTGTTCCAAAAAATGAATAACATCAAGTAGCCGGAAAAAAGCAGCGACCAAACTGCAAACTTTCTATTGAGAATATTAAATTGCCAGCAATGCTGAAAATCGGATTAACCGGCGGAATGGGAAGTGGTAAGACAATTGTCTCGAGAATATTCTCCGTGCTGGGTGTTCCCGTTTTTTATGCTGATGATGCCGCAAAAACGGTGATGAATGAAGATCCTGAACTGAAACAAAAGATCATGTCATTGTTCGGCGCTGAGGCTTACCTGGAAGATCAACTGAACCGAAAATATATTTCATCGATCGTTTTCAATGACCCTTTCAAACTTGAACAACTGAACGTTTTAGTGCACCCGGTCACAATCGCCGCTGCAGACAAATGGATGCAGGAACAAACATCTCCTTATGTGATCAAAGAAGCGGCGTTAATGTTTGAAGCAGGGGCGGCCGCTCACCTTGATTATGTCATCGGTGTATTTGCCCCACAGGCAATGCGCATTCAACGCGCAATGCAGCGGGATGGGATAACACGCGAACAAGCGCTTGCACGCATCAATAACCAGGTGGATGATAACATCAAAATGAAGCTCTGTGATTTTGTGATCGTTAATGATGAGCAGCAGCCGGTGCTGCCGCAAGTGCTAAAACTCCATGAAAAATTTCTTGCGATCGCGAATGGCAAGTAATTGCGTTTGCAAATCATTATCGTCATCTCGACGCGTTACTGCAGTTGCTGCCGCAAATCGATGAGTAGAATTTCGATGATGTTTTTGCAGACCATTTTGTTCTATCGTCGGCCTAATAATACATCAGAATAATGTCGGGCTAAAGCCCCAGGTGTACGCTCTTTAATGTCCCCGGCCTCAAGGCGCGGGGCAATATTGAGATGCACAAAGCGTACGCGAAAGCTAATAACAATATAGTTCATCGTCATCTCGACGCCAGGAGAGATCTCAACGCCATATTGTAGTTACTTGTCGTAAATCGATGAGTAGAATTTCGATGATGTTTTTGCAGACCAGTTTGTTCTATCCTTGGCTAATAATACATCAGAATAATATCGGGCTAAAGCGCAGGTGTACGCTCTTTAATGTCCCCGGCCTGAAGGCGCGGGGCAATATGCACAAAGCGTAAGCGAAAGCTAGCAATATACTTCATTGTCATCTCGACGCCAGGAGAGATATCGACGCGTTACTGCAGTTGCTGTCGCAAATCGATGAGTAGAATTTCGATGATGTTTTTGCAGACCAGTTTGTTCTATCGTCGGCCTAATAATACATCACAATGATATTGGGCTAAAGCGGTAACTATACACCTGTTAGACCAAGTGCGTTAAAAAAACTCAAGCGGATATAATGAAAATGATTAAGACTACAATGACTGCAATTCTTATTCTCCTATGTTCAGTATCAAAGAAATCCATAACGTTCTTTCGTTAATAAAGATAACTAAATAAAACCTTTCACATCTACATCATTGCGTTTGCGCATTTTTCAAACTCGCCAGTGCCTCATCGAATTTTTGCTTGTCTTGCCCATCAGTACCGGTCGGCGAAGTTGATGCGTCATTGGAAGAATAAAACGTCAAAATATTCTCTTTTAACGGCGTATTCAAATGACTGAAGTTCTTTTCTTTTAACCTGATCACGAGCTCCTCATAGGTTTTGTCGGTTAACGGATATTCACCCAATGCCGTTTTACTTCCGGTATCAAAATCAATATTGGTGAAGAAAAAATCATCTGCATCCAGTTGATGCAAACTGCCCGAATAATGTACGACTACAGTGTCGAAACTTTCGGTAAATAATTTTTCAGCGTCCGGTGTTGGTGGTTTGAACTTCATCGCCTTCAGCGGGCCGATCTTTGGAGAAATTTTTATCACAAATCCAAGTATGCCTGCAAAAAACCCGGGCTTCGTCCGTTCCTTTCCAAACTG
>DASQJI010000090.1:0-4593 GCA_035631175.1 Parafilimonas sp. | reverse complement strand
CCAATTATATTTTGCGGTAAATGAAATTTGGATAAACCTTCATAATATGCTCTGTAATTCTTGTAAAAAGGTCAGAAGTTACACCGATGTACAAAACTTCATGATGCACATTTGTTAAGATGTAGACTGTCCCTCCATATTGCATGAACTAAAGTTAGCAGATTCCCGCCTTCGCGGGAAAGACGTGCAGTCTCGTTCATGAAACCTGAACATTATTTTATTGCAAGATTGGCAATCATTGCGACTCAACGTTAATAGGACAACGCGTTTTACACGCGCATGCGTTGCTCGAAGGCATTCAAAGAAGTAATTAAGAAAGAACCTGTTCACAAATTTCATTGCGTGATTAGCTATTACTCCCACCGGAATACTTTTATCGCAACCGCATAGATCAGAATGCCCCACAACACCAACACGCCTACATCTTTCCAACAACTGATGAAACTGGCGCCCTCAAACGAAATATTACGCATTGCATTATTAAAATGTGTAAGCGGTAAAATGTTGCAGAATATCTGCAACCATTTCGGAAATACCGTAATCGGAAAAAATGTGCCCGCTAACAAAAACTGTGGGAGTGTGAACATATTCGCGAATGGAGGAATGGTGCTTTCGTTTTTTGAAACGCTGCTCACAATAAACCCGAAGCCCATGAAAACGATCAGTGCAATAAAGCTTAGCAGCATGATCTCCATGAAAGTCGCGAAGCCACGAACCAGTGTAAAATTAAATGCAACAGCGCCGATACCGATAATGATAATTGCAGTTAACATTTGGAACAACACGCGGCTGGTGGCTTCTCCGAGTACGATATAAGTGCGGCGTATCGGTGTAGCGAAAAAACGTTTAAGCACGAGTTGTTGCCGAAGATTGAAGAAAGTAAATGCAACGCCGAAAACACCTGCGCTCAACAAAGAAAACCCAAGCTGACCGGGAAGAATGAAATCGATCCGCCGGTATTTTCGACCGGGAATTTCCTGTATGTGATTATCAATGCTTGCGACCGTTTGAGCACTGGGAAACATGACTGAGTTAATGGTGTTGATAACATCCTTCAGAATTGATTGAAGAATCTGCATGTTGCGCGGGTTCACGGCCTCCGAACTCGTAAGCTCAACTGTATATGCCGGATTGCCGGCATCATTCTTTTTAATATCGACAATTGCAGTAAGATTTCCTTTTTCGAGGTCTTCTTTTATTATACTGTCATCTTCTGTAACAAAATGTAAGCTTGATATGTGCGTCAATGCTCGATAAACGCCGTTGCTCGTATCTGCGTTTTTGTTTAAGGCTATGTCAAGGGAAATGCCGCTGTTTTCTCCGATGAATCCAAATACCAAAATAAAAACCATTGGAAAGCCAACCCCAAACACCACTGCAGACGGACTGCGAAGTATCGCGTGCAAACTGCCTTTTGTAATGGCGAGCATGGCTTGAAACTGGTTATATTTCGCCTGCATAATTAAAATTGGCAGCAAAACTATTTCAACAATCAGTATATAAAGGATTTATTTTTTTTAAATTGAACAGTCCAACAAAGGCAGCCGAAATCTCAATTCATTTTATGACCAGCATCGAATATTGATCAAACAACCGTCTCTTCAGAAAATCTCTAAAATAAAAGATGCTAACTGCGTTCAATAACTGTTCTCATTTTTTTCGAATAAATTGTGCTATCAATGGCGGTTGCTTTTGAACCGAAAACTATCACGCCGATCCTTCGATCAAAACTGAATGAAAAATGAAGCCAGTCATCGCGGGGGTTTTACTCACACTCTTCGTTCTCTTTAATACGGCCGTCGCGCAGCCGACATCTTCGCTTTCAAATGAACAAATTCATCGCATTGGCGATTACGGTAAACTATGGTCTGTCTTGAAATTGTTTAACCCCGAAATGGCGTATAACAAAATAAACGAAGACAGTTTATTTACAAACAATATCGGCGACCTGCTTAACGATCCTTCGGCTGCCAATTTCAAGAGTGCTGTTCGTGGCATGCTCACCATGCTGGGTGATCCATATACGTCGATAATAGAAAAAAACAGCACCGACTCCATGCCACTCCCCGACCGGCCATTTTTAAAATGGGTTGACGACAGTATTGCGGTTCTTTATTTCGACATGAATTCCATGATGAAAAATGTTATTGATCAGGGTTCATTAAGCGGTTTTATGGACAGTTTACATGCGGCTCGCGGCATCATTATAGATCTGAGGAAACCGGTGCCGAACAAAACCGAGGACGACCGATATTATGAATCTGAATTCATGAACACATTGATTGGCGTGTTGGCTGACGGACCAGTGATCTATCCATCGATGCGTACACGTATACATTATGGCCACGAGTCGGAAACGTTTAACAGCTCGTTTTATTACCAGGGCTGGTTATCTGCAAATGGCGCTGCCATTAACGGTGGCAAAGGCTTGCATAAACCCGTTTGCTTTATCGTAAACCGGTTTAATAATACGATTACAGATGCGCTTGCCGCTCTACAAAGCAAGCACATTGCTACAATCATCGCAGACGATAGCCTTGGCAATTTTGAACCGGCATCTTTTTACCAGATGCAACTGGCCGACAGTCTCGATGTGAATGTTCGCCTGAGCGAAGTGATTTATCCAAATGGTAATAAATCATTTTCGCCCGACCGTCAGCTTTATCGGAAGCAGGGTGAAACGGAGGAGTCGCTTGTGCATGCCGCAATTATGTCACTGCACTCCGAAAATCAAACCAAGGCCACAGGTGCGGATCAATTACAAAATTCATTTGTAAGTGCGAAAACTGCGGGTTATGATAGCCTCGCGTATCCGCCAGCTTCTCTGCGATTGCTGGGGCTCATGCGCTACTGGAGTACTATCAACTATTTCTGTCCCAACAAAGATCTCATTCAAAAAAACTGGGACAGCGTTTTATATGAGTATGTTCCAAAATTATTTTACGCAAAAGATTCGCTCGAATACCTGCACACTGTTGCACGTTTAATTACCGAGATTCATGATGGCCATGGATTTTTTGGAAGCGAAAGATTGGAACATTTGCGCGAGAAAATGCCAGCGCTGCAATTGCGATATATTGAAGATAAAACTGTTGTTTATAGAGTTCTCGACGATTCTTTGAAATCAAAGATCTCTGCGGGTGATGAGATCATCGCTGTCAATGACGTTCCCGTGAAAACGTTGCGGGATAGCATCGCACAATTTATCAGTGCTTCCAACAATGCTGCATTGCAGAGAGATGTGACGCGGTGGGTTTTGGCTGGAAAGGAAAACACGTCGGTAAAAATAAGCTTCCAACACCAGGGCAACCGGACAGAACTTGTATTAAAAAGAGACAAGAATTGGCGGGAAATGCGAGGTGCGCCCAATGAAAGTCCTGTATGGAAAAAACTCGATAACAAGACAGGATATGTTGATTTTGGAAGACTCGAGGTACCGCAGATCGACAGCATGTTCAAAGATCTTCAAAACACTGATGCCATCATTCTTGATGATCGTAGCTACCCTCGGGGAACTGTCTGGACTCTTATAAGCTACTTGACAGATAAGACGGTTACTTCTGCCAACGGCACTACGATGGTCGCTTCCACACCGGACCCCGCTTTGACAACCGTGCAATATGAACTATGGCAAATACCTGTTTCGCCTCAAAGCATTCGATACAAGGGAAAGATAATCGTACTCGTAAATGAAACTACGCAAAGCCAGGCAGAATACAGTTGCATGGTTTTACAGGCTGCATATAAAAATGTAACCATCATTGGAAGTCAGACTGCCGGAGCGGACGGAGATGTAACAGGCATCCTGTTACCGGGTGGAATTAATACAGCATTTTCAGGTCACGGCGTACATTATCCCGATGGCAGGCCTACTCAAGGAATAGGAATTGTTCCTGACATAAAAGTTTCCCCGACGGTAAATGGGATCAAAGAAGGACGAGACGAAGTGCTCGAGCGAGCTATCGAGTATGCAAAAAATGGAAAATAATCGGGTGTGATAAACCGGCGATTTTAAAAACTAAAGTTTGCATACAATAGCCCGCGCGTTTCTGCCTTTGTTTGGCCGCTGGCAAAATCCTGTGCAAATGGCAATTGTAAACTTGCGCCAAACGATACATTGCCGCGACGCAATTCAATGCCTGTTACCGCAAGAGCTACATAACCTCCCGTTTCTGGTATACCTTCCTTTTGCAGCCGATTCGTTGCAGCATTTTCATACAGCATTCCAAGGTTTGGTGTTAGCGCCGTTTTGCCTGCACGGGTTTGATAAAAAGCAACGCTGCTTGCAGTAAGACGATTGCCAAATCTAAAGTCGCTGTTATTGGCTGTATTGATCTTGTAATTTGCAGACGTGTTGACCCCGACCTTGCCAAAAGTTATATTGTAAGTAAGCGTACTGATAAAGTCGAGACTACCTGTACCCATTTGGCTGTTTACGTCGCCGATCTCCGCTTGAGGATCAGTTAGATCAACGTGGTAGCTACCCGTTGGAAGTTTCAATCCTGCACCCAACCAAAACTCCTGGTGCGATAATGACCGGTCATTTTTGTTTTGTTTGCTTGTTTGCCAGAGCTTGTAGTTTGCAATGAATGA
>DASQJI010000089.1:0-2108 GCA_035631175.1 Parafilimonas sp. | reverse complement strand
TTTCATATAACCGAGGCTGAAGATGTGCACCATCAGCGAGACGAAGCTTACAACCACAAGCATCATTACCGAGATCGGGTCCAGGACTATGCCCATGTCAATGGAAACATCGGGCGAAAATTGTAACCATTGATATTGCAGGGGGATGATGGGTTGATAAACACCGTTCACGCTTCCATCCACAAAGAAATATTGGTAAGCTGTGATAAAAGAAAGTATGGTAACCGCAAGGAGAACAATTGTTCCAATTGCGCCGGAAAATGTTTTAAAATATTTTCGGCCAAATAATCCGAGCAGCGCAAAACTTGCCAGTGGCAATAACGGAATCAAGGCTATATAAGATTCATACCTCATGTTCCTACTGTTATGATCGATTCACGATCAACCGTTGACTATTCACCATTCACAATTCACATTCACCATTTCATCTCTGTCGCATCTTCTACATCAATTGAATGATGGCTCCTGTACAAATTAATGATGATCGCAATCGCTACGGCTGCTTCCGCTGCAGCGATGGTGATAATAAAAATTGTAAAGAATATCCCACTTAATCTATCCGGGTACAAGTATTTATTGAACGCAACAAAATTGATATTAACGCTGTTCAAAATAAGTTCTATCGACATCAGCATGGTGATCATGTTCCTTCTTGTGAACAAACCATACATGCCAATGAAGAAAAGCGCAATGCTTACAAAAAGTACCTGGCTTAACGGGACTTGACTCATTTCTTAAAAAGTATTTTCAATCAATACTAATAATGTTTTGAAAAGAAATCATCTTCATTCTTCAACAGTTATGATCTCCGTTTTCTCTTTCAACTCCAGGCTCGGTTTCGCGTTAACACGCGCAGCAGGTTTTGATTTCATGGCGATCACAATGCAACCGATCATGGCCGCCAGCAACAACACGCTCACGACTTCAAACTGCAAGGCATATCCGCCATTGGAAGTGCTGAGCATTTGGCGCCCAATATCAGCAACGCCTGCATTTAATGGCTGTGTACTCGCCGGTTGGAAATGATACTGGTAGATGAGGCCATAACTTAAAATAAATCCGGCGATGACGGCAACCACCGCAAAGAAAACACGGCTCCGCAACGGCCTCGCCATTTCATTACCTGCTTTTTGTGTAAGGAAAATTGAAAAGATAATCAGCACCACAATGCCGCCTACATAAACGATTATCTGTACTGCAGCAATAAATTCCAGCTGCATCCAGAAAAACAACGCGGCAATTCCGATCAGTGAAAACAGCAGCCAGATCGCCGACCGAAATATTTTTCTTGTTGTGACGGCGAGCAATCCTGTCCCCAAAATAAAAGCAGAGATGCAATAAAATGCTACCTGAGTTGCTGTCAATTGCTATGGTTTTAAAAAATCTAAATTCTTTTTTGTGATTGGTGAGTTACCAGTTGTGATTACGCATCTCATTACTCATTACTCATCACTCATTACTCATTATTCCACTCCCGCCCTGATCTTCGACCCCGGATTATTCAAGGTCTTCGTCAATTTATTTCTATCAAACACACTATGTTCGAATGACTGCGCCATTTTGATCGCGTCAGTCGGACAAGCCTCAATGCACAGATTGCACATCGTGCATAACTCGAGATGGTAAATAAAAGTGTCGAGCGCTTTTTTCTTTTTACCCTCCGGCGTTACGTCAAACTTCGTAACGATCTTGATAGTTCCGTTCGGACAGGCAAGCTCACATGCCGTGCAACCTGTGCAGGCATGCTCGTTATGTTCGTCATGCGGCATCACCACTTCTCCGCGAAACCGTTCAGGCAAGTTGAGTTCATCGCGATTGTCGGGATATTGCTGCGTGATGATCTCTTTACGGTGTGTAAAATAATAGCCGGTCCTGCGCATGCCTATCAACAACGATTTCGTTGCCTTAAAAACATCCGATATGTAATCTTTTAAGAACACTTTTTTCTTTTTTGAACTAAGCACCATTGCTACGATTAAGCCTCCGTTGCGTCGCACTCTTGTACGTTCTGTTCATTGCTCTCCGGATTCCGCTCCATCGGAGCGTTCGGTTTATAGAACGAAACATCGGCACGAATTTATGCAGCTCCATCGGAGCTTCCTGCTTTA
>DASQJI010000088.1:0-9149 GCA_035631175.1 Parafilimonas sp. | reverse complement strand
TCGGGATTTATTACTAGTTTCGCACGGAGACCGTGGAGGCCGCAAAGAATTTTCTCATCTTATTAAGAATCTCACTTACACTTATTCTGGCTCTTTAGTTTTGATGACATGCAGCGGCATCCAGCAGATCGCGGGGATGGTTTTTGCAAAAAGCCCATTTTCTTTGTGGCCTTGGCGAGCTTGGTGGGACACTAAAACGCTGAGGGCTCTAGATGTATCACGAGTTTTCCCACAAAGAGCGCAGAGGGCACAAAGGTTTTCTCATTTTTATTCACAAGCGCACGTTACTTCCATTTATTTGTTTGTTTGAGAAGAAGTCTGTGTCATCGAGCAGATCGGCGCGTGGTTCTTTTGAAACGGCGTCCCCTTTGGCCCCGGAGAGCTTGGTGGGAAACCACCAAACACCGTAACTGCAAGCGTATAGCATCCCTTAAATTTTCTTTATGTACTTTGCGCGGATTGGAGAAAGACGTCTCCGCGAGAAATGAAATCAGGTTTTGTAAACATATTCGGAAAACCAAATGCGGGGAAAAGCACGTTGCTCAACGCGCTGGTGGGCGAGAAACTCGCTATTGTGTCGTCCAAAGTTCAAACCACACGCCACCGGATAAAGGCATTTTTAACAGAACCGGGCGACTACCAGATCGTTTTTTCGGACACGCCAGGAATCCTTGACCCGAAGTACAAGCTCCATGAGCGGATGATGCGGAACGTGAAAAATGCAGTCGAGGACGCTGATGTGGCGCTATTGTTGGCCGACTCGACGGCGGATGCGGACGAAAATATTGCTGCATTCAAAAAAATACGAATAAAAGTGCCATGCATATTGGTCTTAAACAAGATAGACAAGCTATCGAATAAAAAAGTAGAAGCCATTGCAGGTCACTATCAGCAGTCTTTACCGTGCAAAAAAGTGGTGGCTGTGTCTGCCTTAAACAAGTTGAATCTTGACGAATTATTGTCGTCAATTATTGACTTGTTGCCGGAAGGTGAGCCTTTTTACAATGAAGACGACCTCAGCGATCTGCCATCCAAATTTTTCGTGAGTGAGCTCATTCGGGAAAAGATCTACGAGTTGTTTGGAGATGAAATACCGTATCAAACTGCCGTTGTCGTAAATGAGTTCAGGGAAAAGACCACGCTCACAAAGATACAGGCAGACATAATTGTTCAGCGGGAAAGTCAAAAGGCGATACTGTTAGGAAAGGACGGGAGCATGATCAAACGGCTTGGCTCGATTGCCCGGACGGATATTGAAAGCTTCCTGGAACGAAAAATCTTCCTCGAATTGTTTATAAAAGTGCGGCCCAAATGGAGAGACAGCGATATCCACTTAAAAGAATATGGCTATTAGTAAATATTTTTGGAATAAACAGCACATGCAAAACAATACATGGTTAAGAACAGCCTTTACAGTGATATTGTTTTGTGTAACTGTGTATTTACGTGGCCAGGTGTTCATCGAGCAAACTCCCACACCTAAATCTGCAGACCCGGTGATAAACATGTACGGATCCGGCAATTTGATAGTTTCAATTCCTTACGAAAAGGTAAAAGGAAGCGCCTTCTGGAAAGATGATTATGAGCTGGCGAATTTATATGGTACTAACGCCAGATCGAAGTGGTTCTGCAGATCACGCCTGAACCTGGTGTCAGGCGAAGTCTACTTCCTCGATAAAAATAACCAGGAACTTGTCGCCAATGATCCAATTAACCTGATCATTTTTTACAAGGGTGGCGACACCACCGTCACAGATGCTGTTTTTGTAAATGTGACAATTTACCCGGACCTTATTCAAACCAAAGAATTGACCAGCGGATACCTGCAAGTACTAAACACAGGAAAATATCAACTGCTTAAATATTACAAGCGAACAGTTGCTTCTGCAGATTCGTTATTTGGCACGGTAAAGAGATATTACTTCGTAACTCAAAACCGCTATTTCATTTCAGGCAATCAAAAAATTGAGCCAATCAAAAGGCTCACCAAAGAAAATGTGTTGCCGGACATACCAGCTTCCACTTCCTGTTCTGACTGGATCGCACAAAACAAAATCGACTTTCGGAAGGAAGAGGACGTTGTGAAATTTTTGAATTATTACAACTCAAAAAACCAATAACCCCTTCGAAAATGTCATTCACCATAGCAATTGTAGGTAGGCCAAACGTGGGCAAAAGCACTTTATTTAACCGCTTGCTTGAACAACGAAAAGCTATTGTTGACAATATCAGCGGTGTTACAAGAGACAGGCAATACGGCGTCGCCGATTGGAATGGAAAAACATTTAATGTAATAGACACCGGTGGCTTTGTGCCTGATAGTGAGGATATTTTTGAGACTGAAATTCGCAAGCAAGTGAGCATAGCGATTGAAGAAGCGAATGCTATTATTTTCATGACTGATGTTTCCACAGGCATTACGTCCCTGGATGAAAGCATGGCGGAATTATTACGACGTGCTACAAAGCCAGTGTTCCTGGTAGTGAATAAGGTTGACAATCACGAGCGTCAACTTGATGCGACCGAATTTTATTCACTTGGATTCGATAACATATTTTTCGTAAGCAGCATGACCGGTAGTGGCTCCGGTGAATTGCTTGACGAGGTCGCGAAACTTATCTCGACTGAAAACGCCGAAGAAACAGGGGAAGAAAATCAACTGCCACGTTTTGCCATCATCGGCCAGCCGAACGTTGGCAAGTCATCTTTGCTGAATGCATTGGTGGGGGCGGAGAGGACCATCGTTAGTGAGATAGCAGGCACAACGCGCGATACGATCCACACACACTACAACCTGTTTCAAAAAGATTTCGTGCTGATCGACACTGCGGGGTTACGCAAAAAAAATAAAGAAAAAGATGATCTTGAGTTTTACTCGGTGATTCGTGCGATAAAGGCAATGGATGAAGCCGATGTCTGCTTATTAATACTCGACGCGCAGAAAGGTATTAGCGCCCAGGATGTAAATATCTTTTCATTGGCGGCCCGGAAAGGAAAAGGGATTGTGCTGCTTGTGAATAAATGGGACCTCGTCGAAAAATCGACGAACACCGCGAAAGACTATGAGAGGCAGTTGAAAGAAAAGATCGCGCCGTTCACTGATGTGCCCGTTCTTTTCATTTCTGCGAAAGAGAAGACCCGCATCTTCAAGGCGATGGAAACGGCGCTGCAGGTTTACGAGAACCGCAAGCAACATGTACCAACAAGCCGGTTGAATGAGGTAATGCTCAAAGCAGTTGAAGCCTATCATGCACCAGTTGTTCGGGGACACACGGTGAAGATCAAATACATTACGCAATTGCCAACCGTCGTTCCTTCATTTGCATTCTTTACAAATTATCCCGACGATATTAAAACACCTTATAAGAATTATCTCGAAAATCAACTGCGTTCGTCATTTAACTTCATAGGCGTTCCCGTTAGAATCTTTTTCAGAAAAAAATAATCGATGCGGTTTTGTACGATCATTCTTATCTCAGTTTTGTTTCACCAGGCGCTGTTTGGTCAAACAAAATATAGCGAACAGTACCGTCCGCAAATACATTTTTCTCCGCGTGCGCATTGGATGAATGACCCAAATGGAATGGTTTATAATGATGGCGTTTATCATTTATTCTTCCAGTATTATCCGGATAGTACTGTGTGGGGACCGATGCATTGGGGACACGCCATGAGCAGCGATATGATCCACTGGAAGGAGCAACCGATTGCTTTATATCCCGACAGCCTGGGATATATTTTTTCGGGCAGTGCAGTTGTTGATATACATAATACTTCGGGTTTTGGAAAAGATGGCAAAGCACCGCTTGTCGCGATCTACACAAGCCACAACATTGCAGGTGAGCGTGGCGGCAGGAATGATTTTCAAACACAGAGCATAGCTTATAGCTTAGATAATGGAAACACGTGGACCAAATATGAAGGCGACCCCGTGATAAAAAATCCGGGCATCAAAGACTTCAGGGATCCAAAAGTCATGTGGTATGAAGAGCAAAAAAAATGGATCATGATATTGGCCGTTCATGATCATGTCTCGTTTTATTCATCACCCAATCTAAAAATCTGGACAAAAGAAAGTGATTTCGGTGAGAACATTGGTGCGCATGGAGGTGTATGGGAATGTCCGGATATTTTTAGCCTTGCTGATAATGGAAAAAAGGTTTGGGTACTAATAAGCAGCATGAACCCGGGAGCACCAAATGGCGGTTCGGGCACGCAATACTTCCTCGGCTCGTTCAATGGAAAAGTATTTACTCCGTTTGACACCACCACAAAATGGATCGATTACGGACCCGATGATTATGCTGGTGTTACCTGGTCAAACACCGGCGATAGAAAAGTTTTTTTAGGGTGGATGAGCAACTGGGACTACGGGAAAGTTGTGCCTACGGTTGAATGGAGAAGTGCGATGACGATACCACGTGAACTTCGAATGGAACATGTTGACGACAGGATCTTTCTTGCGTCGAAGCCTGTACGGGAGCTTGATGAAATCTCCTTTGATCGAAGTACTATGGATAATATTGAAGAGACAAGCAGAAAACTAAGTATTCCAGGCAGGATCGATCTCGATATTGAAAATGCGAATGATTTTTCGATTACCCTTTCCAATGACAACGGAGAAGAAGTTGTAATAGGCTTTGATAAAAAACAAAACCAGTATTTCATCAATCGCAGAAAGTCGGGGAACGTTGCTTTTTATAAGAGTTTCGCAGCACGGCATACGGCACCTCGGCTGGCGCCCGGAAAAAATATCAATATGTCTTTGATCATCGATGTAGCTTCGGTCGAATTATTTGCAGATGATGGCCTGACCGTGATGACCGAAATCTTCTTTCCATCGAAGCCATACGACCAACTTCATGTACGGTCGACAGTTCCGATCAAAAAAATCAGCTTTTCCGCTTTGGAAAGTATATGGCACAATTAAATGTTCTTACAGCTTTATTGGATATATGACATGAGTAAAAATAAAAAGCACTTTGGCCTGTTAGCTCTAGCCGTTTTTCTATTTATTGTTTCATTTGATGCGTCGGCCCAACAGGGAAAGCTGCCGCCTTTTCGCATCATGCAATCCAATGGAACTATTTTTAAAGCAGAGCAACTCCCGTTTGAAAAACCTATCCTGATCATATATTTTTCTCCTGATTGTGATCATTGCCAGGCTTTCATGAAAGATTTTTTTAAAAGCGCCGCTGATTTTAAAAAGGCGTCGGTTGTAATGGTGACCTATCGCCCCATTGCGGATGTAACAAAATTCGTCGCCGATTTCGGCGTAAACAAGTATTCAAATATTTACGTTGGGACAGAAGGGTCAAGTTTTTTTCTCAAAAATTATTACAAGCTATTAGACATGCCGTTTGCCGCTTTGTATGATAAGAACGGTAACATCATGACGTCTTACCGAAGTAATATCTCGCTAAATGAACTGGCATTGAAAATAAAGTAGAGATTTAGGTTTGCTCCGGAAATCAAACTATCAGCGCTGATTGTGGCAGATGTTCAATTGCGAAACCCAGCCAAAACCATCAACGCTCCAACGTTGTGTTCGTCGTGCTTCTTAGTGTTCTTTGTGTCCCATCCTTTATAAAATAAAAACTGCTTCGAAATGAAGCAGTTTTTTACGAGGCTAAATATTTTTTTATTTTGTCAAAATCATCCGTAAAAAATCCAAGGCGCACATCCAGATCGCGATGGTTTTAACTGTTTTTGTTTCTACTTCGCCAAAATCATCCCGATTCGCTATCACTCTCGGGATGTCGCGGATCTGTTTTTTATTTAATGTGCTCCATTTGCTTCGAGTCTATCATCTTTCCATCCACATACAAGGTATAATGATACGCTCCTGATGAAAGCGTAGCAGCATCTAAATTCACCACACCTTTTCCTGCTTCTTTCAATTGCACCTGCTTTATCATTTTTCCGGTTTTATCTGTGACGATCAATTGTGCGCTCGCAAATTTTTGCGGCAATGAATACGCAATTGAAGTCGTATGATTGAAAGGATTCGGCACATTTTGTTGCAAAGAAGCCGCATCGTTCGAAACAATGACAGAAGATTGATTTTGCACTGAAGTGTTCCCATCATTGCACGGACTGCAACTTTGTAATGTTTGTATTGATTGCTGCATCTGAAGCATCATCAATTCGAGATGATCGATTCGCTTTTGCTGTGCATCGATCTTTGCATCCTTGGTATCGTTTGATGCGGATAATTCCTGGACAGCTTTTACAAGAGGCACTACAAATTCTGCATAGGCAATACTGTAATTATCATCATCATTTTCCGGAACATGAACTCCATCAAAATCATATCCCACTTCTTTGGCAATGGTTTCTACTTCCTGTGCAATAAAACCGCTTCGGCGCAGGCTTTCAGCCTTTTTATGATCAATACCCTTTAGTTTTTCTTTTGCCTCAGCGGGAAGATTCTTTTGAAGAAATTCGTCAAATTTTCCTGCTTCAAAATTGTAGATCACCGGACGCAGCTTGTTGATGAATTTTAATCCAATCACATCTTCTTTTATGTTTGATTTAAAGCGCTTATCTGAAACCGTATAAGCTGCCGCACCTTCAACTACCGTTACAGATGCATTTCCAAATCTTATTTTATTACTTGCGTTAACAAGGGCTGCATATCCGATGGCAGTTGAATTGGTCAGTGTCGTTACACTGCCATCTGCCTGCCGGCCGATGTAAGTATTCCTTGTTCCTGTGGTCACGTTATGACCCGAATACGAGCCAAAGAATGCATTCTCTCCGCCGGTTGCAGAAGAACCGGCATCGTAGCCAAAAACAGCATTGTCATTAGAAGAAATGTTAGCAAAGCCTGCTTTCCAGCCAAAATATGAATTGGCTGTGCCATTGCAAGTGAATCCTGCATTGTGTCCAAACGCTGAGTTAGACGAACCGGTTGTGTTACTTGCCAGTGCCGAATATCCAAATGCTGAATTTGCAAAACCTGTAGTATTGTTATAAAGAGAAAACGCTCCAAGCGCTGAATTCGATGACCCTGTAGTGGTCTTTTTCGTAGAGGCGTGGCCAACAGCAACATTGTAGGCAAGAACTGTTCCGTCGTTGTAAGAATACAGTGAAGAATCGCCGACAGCCACATTAAAACTGTTTCCTATAGTTAATGCCAGTGCTGCGTGTCCAAGAGCCACGTTGTGGCTGCCCGTATTCAGCCCAACTAGTGCCAGATCGCCTACAGCCGTGTTATAATTTCCCGTAGTAGATTCTGATAAGCTACCCTGGCCAATGGCCGTGTTGCTAATTCCCGTGGTGTTATCGTCGAGCGAAGCATGACCCATGGAAGTATTGTTGCTGCCCGTTGTGTTATTCAGCAGGGAAACATTTCCAATGGCAGTATTATAGTTTCCGACAGTGTTAAAATATAACGAGCTGTCTCCGTATGAGACATTATTGTGACCCGTAGTGTTTGAAAACAGAGCTGCATAACCTGAAGCCGTATTGCTATACCCGAGTGTATTCCAGTATAGTGCTGTGTATCCATTAGCCGTGTTTCTGTCTCCTGTGGTATTTCCATTAAGCGCATTCATGCCCTGGGCTGTGTTGTATTTTCCGGTAGTATTCGTAGAAAGCGCATTGTTGCCAATGGCAACATTATTGCTGCCATTCGTATTATTTGATAATGCAAGATTCCCAACGGCCGTATTGAGACTTCCGCTTGTATCGTCATAAAGCGCATGGTAACCAAGCGCAGTGTTATTGAAACCAGAAGTAACCGCTTCTAACGAACTACTGCCGACAGCCGTATTCTGAAAACCCGTTTTATTGGAATACATAGCAGACATACCAATTGCCGTATTGCCGCTACCATTTGTATTGTTGTACAATGACGATGTTCCAACAGCAGTATTGCCCGTACCATCCATATTTTGATACAGGGAATATGACCCGAGCGCAGTATTGGAGGCGCCTGATGCATTACTGTATAAACTTGCAAGGCCAACCGCAGTATTCCATGATCCAGTCATGTTATACTTCAGACTGTATTGTCCGAAGGCGCTATTAGAACTTCCGGTCGTATTGCTATAAAGCGCACTATTACCAAAAGCGCTATTGTTTGTGCCTGACGTATTTGAACGTAATGAACCCGGGCCAACAGCGGTTAATGCTATTCCGGCGCCATTCGCGAAGCCGCTGCTATCGCCAATAAATACGAGATTATTCTGGTTCGAGCCGTACCCTGCGGCAGTTCCTATAAAAATATTGCCATTCCCAGCCAGGTTTTGAAGTCCCGCGCGGGCTCCAAAAAAGATATTATTATTACCGCTGGTATTTGAAAGTCCGGCACCACCTCCATAAAAAGAATTGAAGCTGCCGGTTGTATTTAATGCTCCTGCGGCGCCGCCAGCGAAACTGTTGTAACTCCCGGTAGAGTTTGCATTACCCGCATTATATCCTCCAAAAAAATTTTCTGTCCCGGTGGTGTTTGAAATCCCAGCCTGGTAACCTAAAAATGTATTGAATGATGCAGTATTGTTAATGCCCGAGTTGATGCCGAAGAAAGCGTTTCCCGTTCCCGAGATGCTTAGAAAACGTTGACCGAGACGATTAATGTCTCCAACTATATTAATGTTTTTCCAGGAATAGGTTGAACTTCCCAGGTCGAGGGTATTCGCTGTTCCCGGTAAAAGGTCAACATTCACGGCCGTGGGGGCCGTAAGGTTACTCAGTGTTTTGTTAACTCCTTTAGGGGAGACTGCAGTCCAGGCAGTGCCGCTGTAGTAGTAGAATCCCGGCGTGCTGTTGGTTTGATAAATGAGCAAGCCTGTTGCCGGAGATATAATTGCATCACGTTGAGCTTTCGTCATCCTTGGTATCAAAACTCCTTTTGTCGTACTGCGCACTTCCAAAATGGATGAAGCACTGGTTACACCTGCTGTCCCCACACCAACATTGCCGGCATTGCTGTTATAGATATCACTGCCGCTTATGTTCCATTGTGCCTTTACGGAAGTACGCGTACTTGCAATGATCATTATCAGCGCAACCAAAAAAGTAAATTTTTTCATGATAATTCTTTTTGGATTTAATTATCATGTAAAGCTGCGCTAAGAAAAAGGTTTGGGCAATCGCATGATGATGCGATGTGTGCGCTATACAATGCGGTTGTGAATAGCCTT
>DASQJI010000087.1:0-2315 GCA_035631175.1 Parafilimonas sp. | reverse complement strand
CCAAACGGCGCAAGGGACAATTCAACCAATTTCAAATGTTGTCGTCCGAATGGAATGCCAATGATGGTAATGAAGAGAATAAATGCAAATACGAGATGCACGATCGCGGTGTAAAGGCCACCTGTGAGTATCCAGATTATATTGAAAAGAAGAGCGAGGCATCCGCCTGACGACGACGTTGGAACAACCTTCTTGCCGAAGGGCATGAGCTCAAGCAAGCCTATTTTAAAACATTGAATGCCGAACGGCATCCCTATTATCGTGACGCAAAAAACAAAGCCTGTTACAAAGTAACCGATTGCCGTAAAGAATCCTCCGCAGATCAGCCAGACCAGGTTGCCGAGCAGGTTCATTGTTTAAAAATAAAGAGTTTTGAATATCTTCATTTTTAATTTTGATGGCTCTGCAACTGCAAACATTCAGGACAAGAACACTCACTGCAATTGTGTTTGTTGTCATCATGCTTGGCGGAATGCTGGTAAGCCCCTGGAGTTTTCTTTTACTTTTCTCCATAATACATGTTGGATGCTGGATAGATTACCAAAAATTGGCCGGACTAATTGATCCCGACTACCGGCACATTTCAACCTTTCATAAGTATGGAGTGATACTCGCAGGATTCGGATTCATGTTATGGATGACGAATGATGTTTATGCAATAGGCTCGGTGAAGCTTAGTGAGCTTGGATGGTTTTTGATGATGGTCGTCCTCATTGCTTTACCCATCAACGAGATCCTGCTTAGCCGCCAGTTCAAATTGAAAATCATTTTTACTTCGCTTGCCGGCTTGCTCTATATCTCGTTGAGTTGCGGCTTGATGATCGCCCTTCGGTCCGAAGGAATAATTTTTGGCAGCCTGTTCAGCCTCGACCTCGGTTTAATTTTGCCCTTGTTGCTTATCGGTACGATCTGGGTAAATGATACGATGGCTTATATTGTTGGTTCATTGGTTGGACGGACTCCATTCTCATCCATTTCACCTAAGAAAACATGGGAGGGAACGATTGGCGGTGCAGTGCTTGCTATTGCGGGAATCACGGCGCTGGCCTTCGGACTTTTTCAAGCGGACGTGCCACAAGTTCTTTTTGTTACTGCGATTGCTTGTATCAGCGGAATACTCGGCGACCTGCTGGAAAGTAAAATGAAACGCAGCGCTGGTGTCAAAGACAGCGGAAATATCATGCCGGGTCACGGCGGTTTCCTTGACAGGTTCGACTCTCTCTTAGTGGCTACGATCTTTGTCTGGATCTATGTGAAACTATTTATGTAAGAGCCCTCTCGGCCGGTCTGTATATTTGCAGTTATTTGAATTTATGACGATTCACCGTGAAGGATACAGGATTATCGGCATCAGCGTGCTTTTCTTCGGATTAATAAACCTGTTGGCATTTTATTTCTTCGCAGATAATTTGCGGTGGTTAGCCTTTTTTGTTTTGCTCGCCAGCTTTTGTTTGCTGCTTTTCATTCTCTTTTTTTTCAGGATACCCAAACGCAACCTCACGTTTGCCGAAAATAAGATCGTTGCACCAGCCGACGGTAAAGTGGTAGTCATCGAAGAAATAACCGATGAGGAATATTTTCACGACAAGCGAATTCAGTTAAGCATTTTCATGAGCCCGGTCAACGTTCATATTAACCGCGTGCCGGTGAGCGGAACGGTTGTGTATGACAATTATTTTGAAGGCAAATACCTCGTTGCATGGCATCCCAAGTCGTCCACACATAACGAAAGGCATACGATGGTGCTTCAAAATTCGAATGGCCTTATCATGGTTAAACAAATTGCGGGCGCGCTTGCGAAACGGATCTGCAACTACGCTCAGCCCGGAAAACATTTTGAGCAGGGAGAAGAATTCGGCTTCATTAAATTCGGAAGCCGCGTAGATGTATTATTACCGACCGATGCAAAGATCGAAGTGCAGCTTGGGCAAACTGTTAGAAGTGGTGTTACCGTGATCGCTTCGTTCAATTAAAAAGTTATTTCATCCAGCACCTGTTTCAGATATTTCTCATCCGTTGTATCAAAATGATCAATCATTTCACTGTCAACATCGAGCACCGCGACCACCTCATTGTTTCGTATGACAGGCACAACGATCTCAGACCGGGATAAACTGCTGCAGGCGATATGGCCCGGAAATTTTTCAACATCCGGTACAATGAGCGTCCTGGCCTCTGCCCAGCTTGTTCCACACACACCTCTTCCTTTTTTAATTCTTGTGCAGGCTACCGGTCCCTGGAAGGGACCCACAACGAGCTCTTCATTCTTCACTAAATAGAATCCAACCCACAGCCAGTTGAATTGCTCCTTTAAT
>DASQJI010000086.1:0-3556 GCA_035631175.1 Parafilimonas sp. | reverse complement strand
TTACGGGTTGCAGTGTCAATAGAATTTTGTTGCAAATAATTGAATCATGCACAAAATTGTTCAACCTGCTATTTTATATTTTGGAACGCCGGTGGTTTTAATCAGTACAATTAATGAAGACCGGTCATACAACCTTGCACCGATATCGTCAGTGTTTTGGCTGGGCTGGCGATGTGTAATTGGAATAAGCGCATTTTCAAAGACTACCGAAAACATTATTCGCACCGGTGAATGTGTTCTCAACATGCCTTCTTCTAATCAGGCAGACATAGTAAATCGACTTGCAAAAACAACAGGTTCCAATCCGGTTCCTGAAGGCAAGAAGCTGAAAGGGTACAGATATGAGCGGAACAAATTTTCCGTTGCCGGAGTCACCGGGTTGAAAGCCGATAAAGTGCACGTTCTGCGCGTAAAAGAATGTCCTGTTCAACTGGAAGCAAAGTTGGTTACGAAACACAAGTTAGCCGAAGATGACATTTTGCAAAATGGTCGCATCCTAACGATAGAGTTGAGAATTGTCAGGGTACATGTTGATGAATCTCTCTTAATGGAGGGGTACATAAACAGGATCGACCCAAACAAGTGGCGGCCTCTTATCATGAGTTTTCAAAAGTTTTATGGACTTGGACCGGAGGTGCATTACTCAACGCTTGCCGAGATACCCGAGGAATTGTATAAGTCACCCGATATGGAAAGAGCCGAAATGATGTTATCCTGATCGCGCCGCTTGTAGGTGTATGCGAAATAACGTCTATACCTGATTGTTGCTATTCTTTTTGCTTTTATTTCCGCGTTTACTCATCGTTGCAACGCGGGAATTTTTCAAGATTTTTTTTATTAAACTGCAGAGTCTTTTGTCAAACGAGGAAAAAACTCTGCAGCCAGGAAAAACGATTGCAAGAAATTTTATCTGGTCAAAACCATTTGTTTTGAGCTGATTTGTCGTCCATCAACAACTAAAGAATAATTGTAAGATCCCGGAGTAAGCGTAGCTGCATCTACAGTTGCAGTTCCCTTTCCGCTGCCAGAAATATTTATCTGTTTCAACAGTTTTCCATTTTTATCAGTGACCACAATTTGGGCATTCGAAAATTTTTGTGGTAGCGTATAACCAATGGTTGTTGTTTTAATAAAAGGATTCGGCATATTTTGTTCCAGGGAAGCGTCACTAACCGTTACATTCGTTTTAGCGGTGGTATTATTGCTGGTGATCATTGCTTTTAATTCATCGATCTGTTTTTGTAGTCCATCGATCTTTGCATCTTTATCGTCATTCATTTTCGAAAGCTCCTGTACTGCTTTTACAAGCGGCACTACGAAATCACTGTAGCGTAAGCCCATGATCTTTCCCGAATTGTCAATACCCGAAAAATCATAACCAATACTCTTTGCAGCCTTATCAACATCCTGTGCTAAAAAGCCGGTGAACTCCATTTTCTCTATATCATGCTTATCGTTAGATTTAATATTTCTTGTTTTGTAACCTGCTAAATTTTCCATCGGCGGTATTTTAATTCCATTTTTTAGTTCTGGAATCGTAATTGGTTTCGCGTTTATATCTTTTACACCCAGTAATGCATTTTCCTTTGCAATACTTACGTGATACGTTACCGGGCGAAGTGCTTTTATAAATTCAAGTCCGGGCACATTTTCTTTGATGTTATCTTTTATTCTTTCGTCAGAAAAGTTTGTCCAGCTTACCTGTCCGCCTATGCTGGTTACATCAGTATTACCAACCCGCACTTTGTTGCTTGCATCTACTAAAGCACCATTACCGATGGCTGTAGCATTCATGAGATTGTCTGCGGTTACATCTGTGCCAAAACCCACGGCCGTATTATTACTTCCTGTAACGTTAGCACCAAGTGAGAAAGTGCCAAACGCGATATTAGCATTTCCGGTTGTGTTTGATCCTAGCGCTAACACACCTGATGCTATATTATCGGAGCCCTCTGTGTTAGAATAAAGCGATGTACCATTTGCTATGTTAGCGGATCCTGTTGTGTTGGCAACAAGCGCAAAATCTCCGGTTGCCGTATTATACCCGCCGGTTGTATTTGAAAAAAGTGAGAAGGCTCCGGTCGAAGTATTTGCATTTCCGGTGGTATTTGCGAAGAGTGCGCCGGCGCCGTGAGCCGTATTTATTTCACCTGACGTATTGGAGAGCAAAGCAAAATAACCGAAGGCGCTGTTGTTAGCTCCGGTAGCATCTTGCACGTTGGATACTACATCGTTAATTAAGGTTTGGTATCCAAATGCTGTGTTGTGGCTAAGATCGCTGAAGTCAAGGAAGCCCGCTTTTTGATTGTTTACTTTAAATAACAAAGGCTGCGCATCGGTTGTACCGATGAAATTTTTGGCCGTGTCAGTGCCACTGTTCCCCATTAACGTCCAGAAGGGAGCACTTGTTATTTTTCTTGAAGAGGTACGGTTCTGAGTAAATGATGTTGCAACAAGAAACAAACAACACGCTGTCATGAAAATAGATTTCGTTTTCATAATAATATTTTTTTTTAAAATGAAATGATACGTGGAAAATCGATTACAATTTGCCGCACTTAAAAAATGCTTTCTTAGACTTGCAACGTTTACTAGTAATGCCCGCAAAGACTATATTGTAAAAGTAGTTTCGAATAACAAATGCTACAATCGCCAATTGTGGGTAGATAAATTTCAATGGAGATTAGAACCGGTGCATGGATTATTCTTTGAGATTACAATTTTCCAAACCCCTGAATATTATCCTTGAAAAATTTCGAATTGCAGAAGATCGCAGGCAAAAAACTACCGTGTCAACAAACCTTAGATTATTTTACCGCGAATGGCTTTACTAATGGCTTCGCCCATACTGGCAACGTGTAGTTTGCGGTAGATCGATTTGATATGTGTGTGTGCAGTATCGTAACGCATGTTCAATTTGTCAGCAATCATTTTATAACTAAGGCCGTCGGCCAATAGTCGCAGCACTTCTGTTTCTTTAGCTGTAAGATTATACTCGCCTGCTGAAACGCCTTTGTTTTGCCGTTGAAATTGTTGGATTATTTTCTTAGCAATACATGGAGACATAGGAGTGCCGCCTTTATGTGCATCCTCTACTGCCTGGATGATAGCAAGCGGAGGTGAGTCTTTTGTAAGGTAGCCGCTCGCCCCCGCAAGAATGGAACTGAAGATACGATCTTCATCCTCAAAGATCGTCTGCATAATAACAGTAATACCTGCATTGAATTTTTTTATCTCCAACACCGCTTCTATGCCATTAATGCCCGGCATTTCAATATCCATCAGTACCACATCGGGTTCACTTACAATCAAGGCCTCTTCTATGTTATTCGCATTTTCATAGACGCCGGTCACTTCTATTTCGTTATTGCCGTGTAGCAACAGCTGTAACGATTGCAGAATATTTTTATTGTCATCAAATATGCAAACCCTTATAGGCATTACACTTGTCGCGATTTTGTTGCTTCAAAAAATTCTGTTGTAAGTTAGTTTTTATTAACACGTTTAACTAATCGCCAATATTGGTTAGAGGAACCTCCAAAATTATTTCAGTTCC
>DASQJI010000085.1:0-6991 GCA_035631175.1 Parafilimonas sp. | reverse complement strand
TTTCGAGAGTTTATTATTACAGTTCAACCCAAATTGTAAGTATGTTGTTATCTGCTTACGTAATTCGTGCCCTTTTTTTCCAAACAGTCCTGTTAGCCTGTTCCTATTATTCTGCCGCCGGCCAAACCGATACCTCAGCAGGCGATTTGGCCGGCATCGCAACTGTCAGCAACAAAACGCTTGAAGACCTTCAAAGACGATATGTTGGGTTGGAAACGAAGATCCATAATCACTCGGTTAAGGCTTTGATCAGAATGCAGAAAAAAGAAACCGACCTAAAAAGAAAAATACAAATCACTGACACAATAAAAGCGGCAGAAATATTTACTTCAGGCGCGCAGCGTCAATACACAAGACTGCAGACGAACACGAGTCTATCACACGAGTTAAACGATTTTCCGCTCAGGGAATATTTGCCCGGCGTGGACAGCATCCAAACAAGCTTGACTTTTTTGTTGCAAAGCAAGGGCCTTCCGGCCGACAAATTAAGGCAACTGCAATCTCTCAGCAATGAGTTAAAAAACCTGGAATCCGAGTTAGAATATGCAAACGAAGTGGACGCCTTCCTGAAGGAACGGGAACAGTTAATGAGAACCGCATTCATTAATTGCGGCGCCGGAAAGCAGCTATCGAATATTAATCATCAGGTATATTATTATGAGCAGCAGCTTGCGGAATACAAAGCGCTGATGAACGATAAACAAAAATTAAAACAAAAGATATTAACGACCATTAGAGATCTCCCGGCATTTCAATCATTCTGGAAAAAGTATAGCTACCTGGCTGCTCTTTTTCCCACGCCAGCAGATTACGGCACACCACAAGCACTCACTGGTCTGCAAACAAGAGCGAGCGTTCAAAATCTGATTGCGCAACGTATTGGCGGTGCTGCCGCAACCGGTGTAGATCCGCAACAATATTTTCAAGGACAGGTAGATGCGGCCCAAACACAACTTAATCAACTGAAGGAGAGATTAGATAAACTCGGAACAAACACTGGTGGCAGCGACATGACCATGCCCGACTTCAAACCAAATGAAGAAAAGACAAAGACGTTCGCGCAACGACTGGAATATGGTTTCAATCTGCAAACCGCTCCTGCATACTATGCACTTCCTGCGACGAGTGACTTTGCTTTGACGCTCGGGTATAAAATAAGTGATACAAAAAAGTTTGGAGTCGGAGCCAGTTACAAGTTGGGTTTAGGAAGCATCCAAAACATTCAACTATCAAGTCAGGGTGTCGGATTAAGAAGTTATGTCGATATAAAAGCGAAGGGTAGTATTTGGGTGAGTGGCGGGTTTGAATACAACTACCTGAGCGCATTCAACAGCATTCAGGATCTGCAAAATAATATTGATGTATGGCAGCGTAGCGCACTCGCCGGACTGAGCAAGCAGTATAAGATTGGCAAGAAAAGAGAGGGTACTATTCAGCTGCTGTACGATTTTTTACATAATCAACAAAACCCGCCAGGTCAGGCATTGAAATTTCGGGTGGGATACACCTTTTAAAAACATTGCTTTATGAGATTTATAAGAACTCCTATTATTTGTGTGATCTATTTTTTGCTCGTGTGCATTCGATCCGTTGGACAGCAACCACAGTTAAACGAAAGCTTGATCGCTCCGACGCCCGATGTAGTTGCTTTTGTAAAGAACGGGCTTACGCCGGTAACACTATATACGGGCTTGCCGAATGTATCGATCCCAATAATCGATTTAAAATCCACAAAACTTCATTTGCCTATCGTTCTATCTTATAACTATAATGGCTATCAACCTAACCAGGATGCAAGCTGGATTGGAATGGGATGGAATGTAGAAGCGGGCGGTGTTATAACAAGAATTGTAAAAGGGCTATACGATGAAAAAGCGAACAATGTTACATCCCATTGGGATGACTATGCTAATGTAGGAGATCTTATTAATAACAGTGAGTTTATGCAGTTTGCCGGCAATGGGCAAGCGGACACAGAACCAGATCTCTACATGTTCAATTTTAACGGGCGCTCCGGAAAGTTTATTTTAATTGGTGATAACGCTTTTTTATTCCCCTATCAAGACATAATTATTAAAAGAGTTGGCACTTATTTGAAAATAACGACAGAGGATGGCACAACGTATACTTTTGGAACGTACGGCGCGCAGGAAACCACAACAGTTCCTGAAACTGATATCTCTTATATCTCTGCATGGTATCTTTCTAAAATCGAATCGGCGGACTTAACCGATGTTATTGACTTTGCATACGCTCCTTTTGCCACCCGTCCCGGCCTAAATAGTCTGTCGGAAACATATTCGGTGAGCTTCAAAGTGGTAAATGGATGTGATCTCACGGCGGGAGGACAGGGTTGGAGTGCTCAGTGGAATCTTGGCGGTACCGTTGGAGCTAAAAGGTTAATTAAAATTACCTCGAAAAATGCAATTATAGATTTTATTCCGGAATCAACTCCAAGGTTAGACGTTGGTGGCGCTCAGTATCAAAATGCATATGCGTTGAAAGAAATTGACTTTAGCAATAAAAGTGGCGTGTTGCTTAAGAAGGCGATCTTTAATCATACTTATTTTCCGGGTAATACCCAGCTTAAACTTTCTTCTCTCCTTATCCAGGGCAGTTATAATCAATTAAGTGCCTCCGAAAACTATAGTTTTTCCTATCAAAGCGAAACCGCTTCTTTTCCTAAGGGCACGAGGGGTATTGATAAATGGGGATTTTATAATGGAAACGATGGTAATGCAATGCTATTCGATGAAACACTGGGACTGAATTCTTATAGTTACCCTTTAGGCGATAGAACCGTTAACCCGACCTACTGTGCGCAGGGTATCTTAAATAAAATTACTTACCCAACTGGCGGATATACTACGTTCGCATATGAAAACAACAGAATAGATCCTGCAGGAGCAACACAATATGTTCACGAAACAAGAACAGCCGGTGACATTGTCTTCTATTCAGGTAGTAATCCCTATCGCTCAGTTTCGTCCACTTTTACAATTAACGAAGAGCAAGACGTTTATATCGATTATTCGAGAGATATATCCAATTATCCGAATGGATTTCTTAATACCTACAACATACTTACGATCTGTAAGCAAAACGATCAGTCAGCCTGCTATAACAGCCCAAAAGTAAATAAGTCTGAAAGCGGAAACTCAGCCATTGTTCATCTGACACCCGGAACTTATACTTATACAATTACCTGCGACCAGGGAGTCATTAGCTCGACTGCTCACATTCGGTATTACTGGGTCAACACGTCACAAATTGTTTATATACCCGGACCAGGCATGCGGATAAAAACGATAAAGGCCTACGACAATGTAAGCAACAGCGTACCGACAATGACAAAAAATTATACCTATGCTGATGCCACGCTTTTAAATAGTAACGATTTTGGATTTAATATAATCCATCATACAGAAACAAATACCTGTGTCCAGGAAAATCAAACTTCGTGTAGTCTGGAAGGTTATAACGAGTTCCTTTATACGTCCGATTATGGAAATCCTCTTCTAACTCTCGTAAACGATCAATTCTTTTACCCGCAAGTCACCGAAATAAATAACAGCCAGAATGGGAGCGGAAAAACAGAATATTATTTCAATGCCGGGGGAAGTTTAGAGGCGCTTTCTGTTTATTTGAGCAAGCAAAATGATTACAGCTATAAGAATAATCAGTACATACTTTTGAAAAGCTCTCTAACCAATACTACACTAATAAATCCGATCAATTTCACAGCCTTTACTTGTCAATTGAGCGAAATCGCTTCGGCTACAGGTGCAGGAGGGTGCAAGATGGGAGGTGTTGATAATCCGAATCTATTGGACACGATATGGAGAGACAGGATATACAGTGCCAAAATATACAATTTGGTGTCAGCGTACAACAGAACGGTGTATACTAAAGATATAATGTATGACCAGGATGGTTTAAACCCTATCACAACCGAAACAGATTATTTTTATGACAATCCTAAGTTCATAGCTCCTACCAGGTGCGTAACGACAAACAGCAAAGCACAAACAATTACAACGCTTTTCAAATATCCGATAGATTATGGGGGAAGCAACTGTAATACGATGCATGATATTATTCAAACGTTTAAAACTGCGCGGGATGGTGTTTCCGGCGATTACCAAACTTGTGTCCAGACTCGTATGGTCAACGCTACTCCTTATTGCCCTGGTTATACCTTCATTTCGGTAGGCGGAATTGCGCCTCTTGACTGTCGCACTGCGTTAAGACAATACCAATGTGAGCAAACATATAAAACGGCGAGCGCCAGCGTTAAATCTGCCCTCGCTAGTAATTGGGTAAGTGTTTACAATCTATGTAACGGTGGTAGTGCTGCAGTTGCAGCACGTAGAAACAAAAATATTATTGATGATCCGGCTGAAGAAATAAGCTTTGTGACCAAAAATAATACTGACTATTTCCTTTCAGCATTGAAAACCGATTACACATCTAACGGCATTTATCCAAAATTGCTCTATTCTACTAAACATGCTGCCTCTGATATTTCGCTCTCAGCATTCAACACTTCCCCGAATAATTACTACGATGGTAAGGTAAATTTTGTATATGATGCAAACAATAACTTAATCAGCCAATATAAAACAAACGATGTAAAACTTGATTACATCTGGGACTACAACAATGCGCTTCCTATTGCGCAGGTGACATGGAATAAACCAGCGTCTGGTGATTACAGTAATTATTATGCTTATACCTCTTTTGAATCCGATGGTAAAGGAAAGTGGAGCTTTTTAGGTCCACCCATTCTCGCGACGAGTCCAACGGGCAAATACTGTTATCGACTGGATAATTACGACATAACAATTAGCGACCTCGATCCATCACAAACATATTGGCTTACATACTGGACACAGAACACTTCGTCTTATACCATAAATACAACAATAGGCACTAAAGGGAAAAAGGTTGATGGTTGGACATATTTTGAACATCAGATCCAGCCTGCCGGAGGAGTAATTACCATTCACGGAACAGGCAATATTGACGAATTGCGTCTGTATCCTAAGGACGCACAAATGACAACTTACACATATGAACCGTTAATTGGAATGACCACCCAATGCGACGTCAATAATAAGATCACTTATTATGATTATGATGGCTTAGGCCGGTTACGGCTGATAAAAGACCAGGATAAAAATGTCGTAAAAAAGATATGTTACAATTATGCCGGAGAGCCGATGAATTGCGACGCGTCTATTTTTTATAACGCTGAAAAATCCGGGACCTATTATAAAAATGATTGCTCACCCGGGTACTACGGGAGTGCGGTAACATACACGGTTTTGGCCGGGAAATACAGTTCAACGGTAAGCCAAAGCGCTGCCAATTCTCTTGCTACAAGCGATAAAAGTGCCAATGGTCCAAATTATGCAAACAGCGTTGGAACATGTAATCAGATTGTACAGGTAACCCCGTCCTGCTCAAACCTTGCGAGCGTATCCGGATTTACCGCAGTCTTTACCAGTCTTACAACGAACATAACATATACCTATAACATAGCGTCAAATGGCGTCTTGACCGCCCAGGGGAGCACGCCTGCAACATTGCCATCCGGCTATTATGATTTGAATATTTCGAAAGCGAATAACAACAGCATCTACGTATTTAAGATAAACTGTAACCTGTTGATAGCGGGTAAATCTGCTACATTCTCAAACGTCGAAGTGCAACAGTGGTTCTGTAGTGTAATTACAATTGACCTTAACAATTAAAACATGAAAACTATCATTGCATCCGTAGGATTTATCTTTTTGGCAGCATTTGTATCTGTGAACAATTTTTACAGCTATTCGGTCACGACAGCGGATGGCAAGGATATTTCTCTTGATCAATATCGGGGTAAAAAAGTTTTATTGGTTGTGTTGCCCGTAAGCAAAACCACACAAGATTCGATGTTGCTTATTGCTATGGACTCCCTTGTTACGTTCGATACTATTGCCATAATTGGGATCCCCTCATATGAGGACGGATTTCAAGACGACTCTTTAGAAAGCTTAACCACATGGTATAAGAGTTTGGCTGGCGATTCCATAGTTATCACCCAGGGCATGAATACAAGAAAAACATCGCCCTATCAAAGCGACCTGTTTGCCTGGCTAACTAGTAAAGATTTGAATGGACATTTTGATCAGGATGTTATGGGAGCCGGAACCAAATATCTAATAAATGAAGCAGGTGAGTTATATGGCGTCGGAAGTTCGGAATCTTTACTAACCGACGACTTCATAAAATAAGCAATCAATGACTTTTTAGAACTGAATAAAACTGACTGCATGAACAAATTTCGTTATTTTCTCTCTTTTGTTGCCTGCCTGAGTTGTCCATTTCTTTTCTCGCCGATACAAGCTCAAAAACCGGGCAGCCAAACTCAGCCAGGCGCCGGGACGGAGAGTATAGCCACTAAACCAGTAGCTTATTCGCCAACGACGCCTGTGAATAGTATACGTGTTTGGGAAGCAACGAAATCGTTTGCAACGGAAGCGGATCTTGTTTCGACCGACAATACCCTCGATGAGGTAAAACAAACCACCCAATATTTTGATGGACTCGGGAGGCCCCTCCAAACTGTTTCTAAGGGCAGCAGTCCCTTGGGATATGACAACGTAATACCGTTTCTATACGATGCATATGGTCGGGAAACACTAAAATATCTTCCATACGTTTCCAGTGGGCATAGTGACGGGACTTTCAAATTAAATCCCTTTCAGGAACAGGAAGAGTTCCTGAAAACATTTTATAATCCGGGTAATGCGCCGGGGGGTGAAGCATACTTTTATGGAAGGACAGACTATGAGGCGTCTCCCTTGAACAGGGAGATTGCCACCTTTGCACCAGGAAATAGCTGGGTTGGCGATGCAGTAGGAGTAAGTACTGGTTATATGACCAATACTGGAACAGGCGCGGGAGCAGACAATGTGAAAATTTGGGACATCGGTTTAGCAAACGG
>DASQJI010000084.1:0-1916 GCA_035631175.1 Parafilimonas sp. | reverse complement strand
TATCCCAAGCCATGTTTTAGACGGAGATGAAGAGATAGGGTTCAAAGCATTTGGTCAATTCGTTTCAATGTGGGCTAAAACCTCAACTGGTTTTACTTCAGGAATTGTACCTTCCAATATAGATCATGGACAGCTAGCTTCTCAGGGCTATATGCTAACAGAAAATGATTGGAAGGACGTAGAAATGACTGGGTACTTTAAGTTTGAAGAAGGAACCGCAGACGATATGTCTATTTCCATGCAAGCTAGAGGTGCTCAAGAAAACGGCGTACATAATTGCGCTGGTACTAAATACATGGCAGAGATTAATCTAGCGGGTAAAGTTCGTTTCGGTAAGAAGCAATGGCACTTATCACAATTCAATAAAGATTGGTCAGATACATCGGTTTTACTGAACCAGGTCGACGCAATAGCTAATGGTTGGTTTGGCTTTAAGTTCATGATCTATAATGTTGGAATTGGTGACGATAATCCTGCAGGTAATACAGGTGTCCGTTTAGAAGTATGGATTGATGCAGACAATTCTAACACGTGGGTTAAAGCTGCAGAAACAATTGATAATGGCGGCTGGGGTAATACGGATAACTGCGGAATTACAACACCTCCCGATCAAATCATTACATGGGGAGGACCGCTAGCAGTTTTCAATATTAATAATCAACAATCTATTAGATTCAAATTATTATCTGTAAGAGAAATCTCTCCAGGTGGTGAATTCGGATCACCCGTAAACCCTGCAGGTGTTATTACAGGGGTATTACCAGATGTTACTACTAGAGTTTATGCTTCCCTGAAAATGCATTATCGTATTGGTGTTATCGCAGCACCAACATGTTTTACGGAAACGCCTTCAAATCCCGATCCAGGACAAGGCGGCGGCGGTACAGTTCCACCACCACCACCACCACCGAGCGGCACAGTTGTAGTTACAAAGAATCTAGCAACAGGATATGATATCATACAATGAGTTCTGGATCTAATTTTGGTGTTGATTCGTTTGGAGTAAAGAAACTCTACGCTGACAATACAGCCAAAGCATCTGAGAATTGGACAATGGGTAACATGCTATCTGATTCTAGAATTAGAGTCGATGGTACAATTACGGATAAGGGCGGCGGCGAATGGGAAGGTCATGTAACATCTTCAGATAATCCCGCATCTTTTAGGATCAACGTAAATACAACAAACCCGAATGCAATGGACCCTAACACTCAATCTATCTTAGGTACAGATTGGAGAAAGTTACTAGCCGCTGGTTACATGGTTGATGCTAAAGACTTTAGGAATGTAGAGATGACAATCTATTGGAAGGTACTTTCCTGGTCAGATTCGGACGAAATGTCGTTATATTGCAGAGGTGGGCGGCATTCTAGTGGATGGCCTGCTGGATGTTTAGGAATGTGTTACAAAGGGCAAATTCAAAAAGCGGGTAACAGTCGGTGGGCTAAAGAATATCATCATAATTCTGGTTCAACGGGTTATTGGTTTACTGCAGGTCATAATACTTCGACATTAGGAGATAGAACAAACGTTTGGACTGGTCAAAAAGTTGTAGTCTTCGATAAAACTGTAAACGGCAAACCTGTGGTTCGAATGGAGGTTTGGAAGGAAACAAGTGATGAAACTAACGGTAATCCTTCGACGCAAAACTGGCAGATGATAAATTGGCTCGAAGATGATGGTACAAATACATCTGACCCTTCCGATACTGGTTTCATTTCTAACTGTCATGGCGTTTCTAAACAGCAGTTCTTATGGGGAGGACCGACTGCTACTTTTAGAATCGACAATGTAATTGTAAGGGTTAAGAAAGCAAGTGTAAGACATATTGTAGGTGAAGGTACTGGTAGCGTTCCACCTCCTACATGTCCTTCTGGTCAGCATTATGATGAAACATTACAGATATGTGTGCAAGA
>DASQJI010000083.1:0-2775 GCA_035631175.1 Parafilimonas sp. | reverse complement strand
GCTTGTTTCCACATTTTCCAGGCAATTCGTTCACTGACGCCGCTTTCTCCTGAAGCAACGGATTCGTAGCGGTTTTCCAATAGCAGCTCGTGCAGGTTTATTCGAACAGGACAAACTTCAGTACAATTGCCGCACAGAGATGAAGCATAACTTAGGTGCTTGTACTCTCGCATATTCTTTAGATGCGGTGTGATCACGCTCCCGATCGGGCCGCTGTATGCCGTGTCATAACTGTGACCACCGATGTTTTTATACACAGGGCATGCATTCAAACATGCGCCACAACGGATACAATACAGTGCCTCGCGAGCTTTTGGATTTGCAAGCAAATTAGTTCGGCCATTGTCGATGAGTATCACATACATCTCCTCAGGTCCATCGGCTTCCTTAGCCTGCTTTGGCCCGGAAATTACGGTATTGTAAACGGTGACCTGTTGCCCGGTGCCAAACGTTGCAAGAAGCGGCCAAAACAACGCAAGATCATTGAGCGAAGGAATTATCTTTTCAATGCCCGCAACAACGATGTGCGTTTTTGGCCACGCGCAACTTAAACGTGCGTTGCCTTCATTTTCACTTACAGCAACGGAGCCGGTATCAGCTATCAAAAAATTTGCACCCGTTACACCGATCTCCGCCTCCACATACTTTGAACGAAGTTTTTGCCGTGCAACCTGCGTTAATTGCTGGGGCGTTAGACCTTCCGGCACATTCAATTTTTCCGCAAACAATTTTGCAACGTCTTCTTTGCTCTTATGCATCGCTGGTGTTACGATGTGGTATGGCGCCTCATTATCCAGTTGCTGTATATATTCTCCAAGATCGGTCTCCACGCTTTCAATACCATGTTTTTCAAGAAAACGGTTTAAGTGAATTTCCTCGGTGACCATGCTTTTGCTCTTCACCAATGTTTTACATTGCTTCTGCTTACAGATCCTGCCAATTTCACTCAACGCATCTTCCGCCGTTTCGGCCCAAATAACTTTTGCACCACGCCCAGAAATATTTTTTTCAAACAATTCGAGCATTATGTCCAACTTCTCTATTGCTTTCCATTTAATGTTTTTCGCCTGTTTGCGGGTATGCAGTAAATCGGCAAACTGCAATTTGGCAGCAGGTACAACCGCATTGTATTTGCTAATGTTGAAGTTGATTTTCCTGCGGTGATCAAGATTGCCCGCCTTTACAGTGCTCTTCGCTATGAAAGTGGAAGCAGTTTTATTCATGGTGAATAGTGAATGGTCAATGCGACAGTGCTTAAAATCCTAATTCCTAATTCCCGAATCACTTCTCTTCTACATACAACGCAGCCGCCTCTAATGCTTTGTAAAAGTCTTCGCCATATTTCCTTATCAAAGCATCTTTTAAAAATACATATACAGGAACCTGCAGGCGTTTTCCCAACTTACAGGCAGCTTTGCATAGATCGTGTCTCGGTTCGTAATTCAAATATTCTAAATTCCTGTCTTCGGTGCTTTTCTTTGTACGAATAGGGAACAAATGACAACTGATCGGCTTTTTCCATTTTAACTTGCCTTCGTTGAACGCGGTCTCAATTCCGCATTTTATAATACCATTTTTATCTTTATACCCATACGCGCACATTTCTCCTTTTATAGTAGGCGTAACCCAGCCAAACTCCCTGTCAAAATGATACTTTCCCTGTTGCTCGATCGCTTTGATACCTTCAGGCGTGAGATAGGGTTTGATCACCTCATAATTATGAATAAGTTCGTCAAGTTCGCTTAGATCCAGCGGCGCGCCGGCATCGCCGTCTTCACAGCAGCCGCCTTTACATTTATCGAGGTCGCAGACAAATTGCTTTTCTACAATTTCATCGCTCACAAGTTTATTATCAATCGCAATCATGCTACAAAGTAAAAAGTAAAAATTTGAAAATTAAAGGTACGAGTTCATTCCGGTCGGGCTTATCAGTAACTACTTCCAGCGGAACGTATTGATCAAATGTTTCATATCCTGCACCAGGAAATCATTAACCGGGCGCAAGGAGTCCTGGTTTGGGGTCGCGTCGAAATACAAAGCCCCGCGAAGAAAATTTTTAGTCGAGTCGGTCAAAAAAAACTGGTTCGCAGTCGCTACATCTCCTTCCACTTTAAAAAACATTCCGTGCACATTATTTTGAGTGCTGATCACCGAATCGTCGATATATGAAGCCTTAATAGAGTGCTTGTTGGTGAGATTAAAAGCATCATTTATCAGTTTTTCCAACGTATAATCGCCAATCACTTTATAGCTTAAATAAATGCGGCCGGAGAACTGGGGAAAGTCAATATTTATCCACCACGGATTCTCTGTCGGATCACCAAAAAACGTAGTGTCTTTCACTACCCTCCCGTAAACCGGGTATTCGAACGTGTACGGATATCCGGGCTGATTAAACAACTGGTATTTTTTTTCGGGAAAACTAATCGCAAAATATCCCGGAGGCTTTGGCGTGTTTGGAGAATTGCAGGAAGAGCAGATGAAAATAGCAATTAAGATGGAAATGCGAACAAATTGTAAGCGGTGAGAACGGTGAACTGTGAATGGTGAATTGTGAATTGTGATGGCTGAGCGGTTACCAGCCTTTTCCCTCATCGCAGACATTAAACTTGCATCGTCGCGCCTCAAGTACCGCCCAATAAAAACACGGGTAAAGAATTTACACTTCCACATTGACATTTGACAATTCACCATTCACCATTCCTACTTTGCTGCTGCGACATGCGGCTTGATCGTGATTTTTATTTTCTGTAAACGATTTTTTTGAATTTCAAG
>DASQJI010000082.1:0-2607 GCA_035631175.1 Parafilimonas sp. | reverse complement strand
AAGTTTGGCTATGGAGAGTTTATTCATTTGGAACATCGTAACTGCAAAGCGTGCATGATGAAAGCCGACAAGCTCTTCAGAGTTGTGGAAGAAAATTGTTTTAATGAGGTCGTTCGACTGGATGAAATGGATGCTACGGGTGTGGTCCAACAAGTACTGTCAACCATTCCTGTTTTATTCAATTACTGGGCGAATACTGAGGATGCGTTGGAGACCTCGAGATTTTTTAACGATCATATAGCCGAAGTAGTTAGCCGTTATCCTGGAAGATTTATTGGCATCGGAACTGTTCCCCTGCAGGATGTTGATCTTGCCATTCGAGAAATGGAGCGTTGCATAACCGAACTCCACATGCCTGGTATCGAGATAGGAACGAATGTGAACGGAAAAAATTTGAGCGAAAAAAATCTGCTTCCTTTTTTTGAGGCTGCCGAAAAGCTGAACTGTTCATTGTTTGTTCACCCATGGGAAATGATGGGAGAAAACAACATGCAGGATTACTGGCTGCCGTGGCTTGTGGGCATGCCTGCAGAAACATCGAGGGCGATCTGTTCCTTGATATTCGGTGGCGTGATGGAAAAATTTCCGAAATTAAAAATAGCGTTTGCCCACGGCGGCGGCTCATTTCCATTTACGATCGGCAGAGTAAAACATGGCTTTGATGTGCGGCCCGACCTGGTTGCAGTTGACAACAACATTTCCCCCGAAAAATATTTGGGCAAATTTTGGGTCGACAGCCTGGTGCACGATGGAAAAGCACTGAAGTATTTGATTGAAGTTATTGGCGAGGATAAGATCTGCTTAGGCAGCGATTATCCGTTCCCATTGGGAGAAGCCGAGCCAGGAAAATTGATAAATGAAAGTTTGTCGGACGAAACGGTAAAAGAAAAACTCCTTTACAAAAATGCTTTGGAGTGGATCAGTTGAGAGATGTCTGATGTCAGATGTATGATGTCTGATCTCTGATGTCTGATGTCTGATGTCGATGTCTAACGTAATCCTTCCTACTTCTTACTTCTTACTTCTTACTTCTTACTTCTTACTTCCTACTTCGTACTTCCCAATTCCTAATTCCTAATAGCTAATTCCAAATAGCCTTCCATTTCTTCCTGGTACCGTCTCGCGACTTCCGCTGCTTTTTCTGCGAACTTTTCATCACTTGATGCATACGTAATAGCACGGCCGACGTTTACAAGTAGTCCGCAGTCTTTATTAATCCCATATTTGCTTACGTCCTCTAAACTGCCGCCCTGGAAACCTATGCCGGGAATAAGTAAGAAATGATCCGGAATTATTTTTCGAATGTTCACCAGTTCACTGGCCTGTGTGGCACCAACTACGAACATCAAATTATCGGGCGTTCCCCACGTCGACACTTTCGTTATCACCTCCTCATAAAAATACTTGTTGGCTGATGTTTTCAGCAGCTCAAAATCCCTGGCTCCTTCGTTTGATGTCAGACCCAACACGATCGTCACCTTATTTTCGTAATCAAGAAACGGACGGATACTGTCTTCGCCCATGTAAGGCGCAACCGTAACCGCATCAAAATCGTAGGTCTCAAAAAATGTTTTCGCGTATTGAGCTGAGCTGCTGCCGATGTCGCCACGCTTGGCATCTGCGATCGTGAAATGTGTTTTGGAAATATAATCAACGGTTTCTTTTAAGGCATCCCAGCCTTTAGAGCCCAGCACTTCGTAGAAGCCAATGTTGAGTTTGTAACTCACACAATGATCTCTTGTCGCGTCGACGATCGCTTTGTTAAAGTCGAATACAGCGTTTGCGCCTGATCGCAGAAAAGCGGGCATCTTCATGAGATCAGTGTCGAGCCCAACACATAAGTAACTTTTCTTTTGACGAATTTGTTTGATGAGCTCAATGCGATCCATATTGCGGCGCAAATTTCAAATAATTACCGGCTATTCGCAAGAAATATTTATTTGCCAGTGTTGAACAAGTTGGGGTAATCGGTAATCACGCCGTCAACACCGAGTCTTTTCAGTTTATCTATTTCTGATCTGTCGTTAACTGTCCATGGAATTAACTTAACACCCATGTCATGACATTGTTTAATGAGCAGCGCCGTGACAAGTGTGTGTTCCGGGCTGTAAATCGTTGGAATAAATCCGAGCGCCTTGAGTTGTTGAGCGAACGGAATGTGATCGGCTTGTTCAACCAGCAACGATGTTTTTATTGAAGGGAAGCGTTCATGCAAATATTGAAGAGCGCGAACATCGAACGATTGTATGATCACGCGGTCTTGTAGATTTTTTTCGTTTATCACCTTCATGATCAAATCCACAAAAACGTCGGGCTTTGGATGATAGATATCGTCGCCATCGGGTGAACATTTGGTCTCGATATTATAGAACACAGGTTTTTTATTATGCGGTGAGGCGTATGCCTCCACAGAGTCGATCACATCAGTAAGGAGCGGTTTCACGGCACGCATTTTTTGCTGTTGCGGAAAACGAGGATTAACCTTCAAACCAACATCGTATGTTTTCACTTCATCATAATTCATTTGATAGATGTTGAATGATCGGTCTTCGCTTTCGCGCAAAGTATCGCCGTTCGGCTTCGTAGTTATCTCGTGATTAAAAAATG
>DASQJI010000081.1:0-10922 GCA_035631175.1 Parafilimonas sp. | reverse complement strand
CGATACCCAAATAAGAAGCCTGCTCGTCACTTAATTCATCCAGTTCCACGCCGATCTTTTTTAAGTGAAGACGTGCAACCTTTTCGTCGAGGTATTTGGGGAGAACATACACTTTGTTTTCATATTTGTCATGGTTCTTCCATAACTCTATTTGTGCCAGCACCTGATTCGTGAATGAATTACTCATCACAAACGACGGATGCCCGGTTGCACAACCAAGATTTACCAAACGACCCTCAGCTAAAAGCACGATGTCTTTGCCATCGATATTATACAGATCAACCTGCGGTTTGATGGTGTCTTTCGTATCACCGTAATTGTTGTTAAGCCAGGCTACATCAATTTCAATATCGAAATGACCAATATTGCAAACAATCGCTTTATCCTTCATTGCACGGAAGTGTTTTTCGGTGATGAGGTCGCGGCAACCGGAAGCCGTAACAATGATATCTGCTTCTTTTACTGCGTCTGCCATTTTCTTCACTTCATATCCATCCATTGCAGCCTGCAGAGCGCAAATAGGATCTATCTCAGTAACAATAACACGGCAACCTGCACCACGCAATGAAGCGGCTGAACCCTTGCCCACGTCACCATAACCCCCCACGACCGCAACCTTTCCGGCTAACATAATGTCTGTTGCACGACGTATGGCGTCAACTAAACTTTCCTTGCAACCATATTTGTTATCGAATTTCGATTTCGTAACAGAATCGTTTACATTGAATGCCGGTAGCGGCAGCGTGCCGTTGCTCATACGTTCATATAAACGATGCACGCCTGTTGTAGTTTCTTCACTCAAACCTTTGATGTTGCGAATCAGTTCCGGGTACTTGTCAAATACCATATTCGTAAGGTCGCCACCATCGTCGAGGATCATGTTCAAAGGGCGGTCTTCGCTTCCAAAAAATAAAGTTTGTTCAATGCACCAGTCAGCTTCTTCGAGGGTTTCGCCTTTCCATGCAAAAACACCAATGCCTTTCGCGGCGATCGCAGCTGCGGCATGGTCCTGCGTTGAAAAGATGTTGCAGGAACTCCATTTTACTTCCGCGCCGAGCTCGATCAATGTTTCGATCAATACGGCGGTTTGGATCGTCATATGCAGGCAACCCGCTATACGGGCACCTTTCAACGGTTTGGTGGCGCCATACTCAGCGCGCAGTGACATGAGTCCCGGCATTTCCGCTTCTGCAAGCTTTATTTCTTTACGTCCCCATTCGGCGAGTGAAATGTCTTTCACTTTGTAAGGAAGGTTCAGGTCGATCCGTTGTGTTATTGTTGACATGTGTTTTTGTTTAGAAGGCAAAAATAAAATAATAGGATAAAATAATATTTATTTGTCAAAAATCGGGATAGAATTAACTTTTTCCGCAATTTTAAAGAATAACTGCGAAGTTTTATGGTAACCAAATCAGTTAAAAAAGACGATTCGCCTGCGCAGCCATTAAGCCTTGATCAAAAGGATATGGCCATTTTGCGCTTGCTGCAGCACAATGCCCGCATAACGGTAAAAGAAATTTCCGCAAAAATTCACCTGAGCACAACGCCGGTTCATGAACGCATTAAGCGCATGGAGGAAGCAGGCGTCATAAGACAGTATGCGACGCTCGTGGATCATTCGAAAGTAAAAAAAGGCCTGATGGTGATCTGTTATGTGTCGCTGAAGCAGCATAATAAAACCGCCGGAGCAAAGTTCATTAGAATGATACAGGAAATGAATGAAGTGATAGAGTGTTACAACATCTCGGGTGAATTTGATTTTATGTTAAAGGTGGTTGCTGAAAATATGGATGCTTATTATAATTTTCACGTGAATAAACTTAGCGAAGCAGAAAATATCGGGCACGTGCAAAGTGTATTTGTAATGGGCATCATAAAACAAACACATGTTTTAGTGCATTAATTTTAGTTAAGATGTTCGCGTAATGGATGTATTTTTTTTATGTAGCCAGCTTCGGCATTTTATGGCATCGCCAGTTGCGTCGCACTTTTGTACGTCTGCATTGCTGTGCGGCAATCCAGATTTCTATTTGAGAAGACACCACATTGTACATCGTCATTTCGATCCCGATTTAGATCGGGAGGGAAATCTCATGCATCCTTGTTTGCATGAACGCCGGTCGTTTTTGGGCAATGTCCGCAATGATTTTTTAAAACAACGTATCGGTCTGACGGTTTTGAACCGTCTGACCGTTTTGCTCACCCTATGCCTTTGCACTCTTACAGCAACGGGCCAGGACAGCCTCACCATGGATTACCTCCTTGACCGGATCGAAACTCAACAACTGAAACGAAATGATTTTTTCATGGATGGAATCTTCCCGTCCTATATCAGCGGTAACAGGAAGTTTAAAACGCGCAAACAAGACAATACGATGTTTTATAATGCTTTGATCGCTTATACGCTTAACGATCATTATGATGCATTTCCTTCTGAACAGAAAATCATTTGCGACAGCATCATTTCACGCAGTAAGAGAGCACTCTCTAAATTTAAAAACCCGAACCGCCCCACATACAATTTCTGGAGAAGGGATACGACTTTTCGATTTCCCTATAATTCTTTATTCTTCGGTCCGAAAAAAACGTTGCCGGACGACCTGGATGATACTGTGCTTGGGCTCATGATATTGAAAGAGGATGATTCCACAAATGCGGTACATGCGCTTATGCAAGATTATACTAATTCAAAACCACCGTTAAAGACGACTTATAAGATCTATTCCCGCGATAGCGCATATTCAACATGGTTTGGAAAAAAAATGCCAGTGGTTTTTGATGTGAGTGTTTTATGTAACATACTCAGTTTTGTTCAAAGAAATAATTTGCAATGGACAACTGCAGATAGCGCAAGCCTCCAGTTAATTGTAAAAACAATTCAGCGTGATGATATCAGGAAGCACCCATTGTTTGTATCGCCTTACTATGGCAACACTTCCATCATTTTATATCACCTGGCACGCCTTATGGCCGTCAAAGATGTGCCGGCGCTGGAGCAATTAAAGCCAGGGCTTGTTACGCTTGCGCGCGGACGACTGCAATCGTCAAATAATATGCTGGAGAAAATAATTTTGACGATTACATTATTGAAATGGAACGAAGATCCGCCATCGCTGAACTTAACGACGAGCAATGTAAGGGACATCGAAACAAACGATCTTCCTTTCTTTATCGGTAATATTCCATCATACTTTAAACAGCCCTGGAAGGAAGACTTTATGAGTTTAAGGTTGCTGATGTATTATCACTACTGCCCTGCATGGAATGATTGCCTGCTCATGGAATACCTTGTACTAAGACAACGGAAATCAAAGAACTTTGAAACAAACGAAACATTCAAACATTGAAACGGTGAAACATTAAAATGGCGGAACAATCGCACATCCATACAGATGTTTATTTACGGGTTGCAGCAGAATGCAAATCAAAAAATGTTACGCTTGTCGCAGTTAGCAAAACAAAACCCGTTGAAGACATTCTTGCTTTGTATGAATTGGGACATAGAGATTTTGGGGAGAATTACGTGCAGGAATTGGTTGAGAAGAAACAACAATTACCGGCTGATATCCGATGGCATTTTATCGGGCATTTGCAGACCAACAAAGTAAAACAGATCGTAGACTTTGTACATCTTATTCATGCTATTGATAGCTTTAAGCTGCTGAAGGAAATTAATAAGCAGGCTGAAAAAATCCAACGACATATAGATTGTCTTCTGCAGGTCCATATCGCGCAGGAAGAAACGAAGTTCGGCCTAAACGAACAGGAGCTTATGGAACTGGTCGATCAAATTAGCAATGCGCAATTCAATAATGTTGGTGTGTGCGGACTAATGGGAATGGCAAGCTTTACCGACGACCTCAACAAAGTAAGACAAGAATTCAGATTTCTTAAATCTGTACAGGATAAATTGGCAAACTTCAAACCTCAAACTTCAAACTTCAAACCTCAAACTTTATCTATGGGAATGACTGCGGATTATAAGATCGCTATTGAAGAGGGAAGCAATATGATCCGCGTGGGCAGTTTAATATTTGGTGAGAGAAGTTAGCAACAACGGTTTAATTATTATCGGGCAACACATTTCCTTTATCGTCGTAGACCGGTTTAGGTCGCGGCGCCTGCCCATCCTGCAATGCCTGGTTAAACACTTTATCTACATGTTCCCATTTTCCATTTTGCCATTTGAATCCCTCATAATCTCCGTCGGGAATTAATGTAAATTTTTTCTGCGGTTCGTTGCTTTCGCTGATCAGGTGATCAAAAATGATCATGTCCATGTCCGGGTCGTAGACCATTCGTGCACGTGCGTCTTTCTGATACTCTAAAAGAAAGCGGGTGACCGGTTGGGCCGGTTTTAACTCATCGTTTTTGTAATCGAAGTAGTTTCCGCCAAATACGGGTTGCCCGGTTCCATCAAAGGTTAGCACTTCAAGCCACTTACGCGTGCTGCTGAAATCGTTGTCGTCGTACCCAAACAAGGTGTAATATTTTTTGCCTTTATATTCTTTCACGATGATCTTGTAATAGATCGCGCCGATCCAATTCAGGTTTGAGCGCACTGAATCTACAGGCACACTTGTATAGTCCGACGCGTCTATCAAGGGAAACAATTTTAACGAACCATCACGCGTCTTCATTTGGATCGCCCCTTCCTGCCTGAAATAACTTTCATCCTTTTGCAACTGCCAGGTAAAAATCCTGAAACTGCTGTCTGGCGCATACAAACGGGAGATCGTGTAAACAGAATCGAATGGATATTCAAAAGAATTCGGCGTCTTGAGGGCTTTAACAAGTAAACGGATGAATAGACTGTCGTAATGAAAGCGATTTTCAGCGAACGAATCAAACACCATGCTCTTTGCGCAATAGCTGAGCGTGTCTTCCTGGATTTTGAGACTGGCGAAATCGGCAGGCGATATTTTTTGCGCTTTTGACGAGACGGTGATAACAATTAGCGCGGGAAAGAAATAACGAAACATTGTTTGCGAAAATACAAACCATTAACGGCCGCCGATTTAATTATAGTATGTATGAAAAAATTTAGTTTTTCGTTAATTGCGGATCGCAGAGGCAAAGTCGAAAAGGGAATTGAAACGGGCGTCTATGAGCTCGTGCGGAAAAGGTATTTCCGGGTTTGTGGATGCGATGAATACCGTTTGCATTCCGGCATTCCGGCCAAATTGCATATCACTTAATTTATTGCCGACCATTATACTCTTCGAAAAATCGATCAGCGAAAAATCTTTTTTGGCCTGCAAAGCCATACCTGTATTTGGTTTGCGGTTTGGGCTGTCATCGTGCATATCGGCACAGAAATATATCTTGTCGATCCTTCCGCCGGCATGCGTTATTTCCTCCAGCATTAAAGCGTGCACATCATGCAGATCCTCTACGGTCATCAACCCACGCGCTATACCTCTTTGATTAGAAGCGACAACGATGGTCCCAAATTGAGATGACAGCAACTTAATTGCTTCCAGAACACCAGGCATGAAAATGAATTCGGTAGGATTGAGTACGTACTCTTCTTTTTTCTCCACATTGATCACACCATCGCGATCGAGGAACAACGTCCAGCTCTTGTCAATTTTTTTCAGGTCAAAAAGCAAAATCTAAAATTTGAGGGTTCGAAACTCTGTTTGCGCCCGCTCATAGTCTTCTGGTATTCCAATGTCAATAAAATATTCATTCTGCACCAATCCATACATTTTCCGTTCGTGGTAAAGTTGTTCAAGATAATCGGTTTCAAAAGAAAATTTGTCGGGCAATGATTCATGCAGAAACCTTTTCACATTTAACACATAGAAGCCACCGTTTATCAGTCCCTCCTCGTAATATTTCTTTTCGCTAAAGCTCTTAACCGACCTGTCCGGCTTCAATTTGATGACGCCATACCGGCTAAAATGTTTCATTGGCTTCACGGCAATCGTGCAGTCCGCATCGTGAACGATATGAAAGGCAAGTGCTTTCTCGCTATCCACCGCGAATAACGTATCGCCGTTTGTAATTAAGATATTTTCACATTTACAGTATGTGCAAGCCTTCTTTATCGCACCACCGGTACCTAGCGGATGGCCTTCGATCGAATACTCGAAGGTCATAAATGGATGATCAGCCATAAGAGATGAATATGCACGTTCAAGATATTCGATGATGATCTCGTGCTTGTATCCAAGAGAGAATATAAAGTTTCTAATGCCCTGCGTTCGAAAATACTCAACGACGTATGACAGGAAAGGTTTGCCGTTTACGATTGCCATGCATTTTGGAAGGTCGGCCACAACCTTTCTTAAACGTGTCCCCAAACCGCCGGCGAGGATGATTATCCCTGGAACTGTCCCGGCAGAAATGGTCGGGGCTTTTTGTGTCATCTTACTCCCCTTTAGGATTGGGGCCAAATAATTTTTCTTCTACAAGTTCGCAGACGATATGACCGATCATAATGTGGCTTTCCTGTATGCGCGGAGTGTCTGTGGAGGGCACATTGAATAGATGATCAGTCACATCCTTCATTTTGCCGCCAGTTGCGCCAGTAAAGCCAACGGTTGTCAATTTCTTTTCCCGCGCAGTTTCGAACGCTTTTAAAATATTTGGAGAGTTACCCGAAGTACTCAAGCCAACAAGAATATCGCCCTCGTTTGTGATGCCATCGATCAGCCGTGAGTAGATCACGTCGTAACTGTAGTCATTAGCAACGGCTGTTAGATAAGATGTATTGCAATGAAGCGCTTCAGCAGGCAACGCTCTCCTGTTCTTATAAAAACGACCAGAAAATTCTGCCGCGAGGTGTTGAGCATCGGCGGCGCTTCCGCCGTTGCCGCAAAACCAGATCCGGTTTCCTTTTTCGAACGCATGCACAATTACGTCGACGGTATTTTCAATTGTTTTTAAAAAAGCGTCATCATTCAAAATTTTTTGTTTTGTGTCTATCGATGCGCGAACAATCCCTTTTATTTTTTCTGTCATTACTGTAGTTTAAAAATTCCAAATTCCAAAAAGCAAATCCCAAATAAATCTCAAATCCCAAATCTCAGTAGAATGTCAAATCCGAAATCCTTAATTCTAAATCCCCAAATCCCTCAGTGCGCCGTCCACGTGGTCAATCCTGTTTTTGTAAATTGATATGGTTTCACCTGGCCGCCAAAAGTATTTAATGTTTCCATCACTTTGTAACGGGTGTTTAGCGGACAATAAAACGTCATGAATCCACCTCCGCCTGCGCCGCTTATCTTGCCACCGGTTGCGCCTGATCTTTTTGCCGCCTCATAGATCTCCTCAATAAAATCATTGCTGATGTTATGCGCCATATTTCTTTTTTGCTGAAAACCAAAATCGAGAATTTCGCCGATCTCGTGCAACCTTCCTTTCAATAAGGCTTCTTTCATCATGCGTGCCTGTTCCTTTAACTGGTGCATTGCGTCGATCGATTTCTCATTCTTTTGCAATACATTTTTTTGTTGTTCTTTGATGATGGCTGCAGACTCACGGCTTGTAGCGGTGAAATATAATACAAGATTATTTTCCAGTTCATGCAGATACTCGTTGCGAATGCGAAGCGGGTTTACGATCACTTTATCCCCCGCATAAAATTCCATAAAGTTGACGCCTCCAAACGTCGCTGCATACTGGTCTTGCTTACCGCCTGCCAATTGCAGGTCTTTGCGCTCAATCTCATAGGCATAATGCGCAATGTCGTATTCACCTAACGGCAGTTTCAACATTTCTGTAAAGGCGCCGATGATCGCCACCATCAACGTGGATGAGGTTCCCAAACCGCTGCCCGCAGGTGCATCAACATAGGTTGTCAACTGAAAACATTTTTCTGGGATCCCAAAATCCTTTTTAATGCGATTGTACACACCCTTGTGCAGATCCAGCGTGCCATTTATTGGCAGTTCGTTTTGCAATTCATAACACTCGCGCTGTTTTATATCTGCAGCGCGAACTGTGATGTTATTTTCAGCAGACGGCTCTATAACCGCATATGCATAGTGGGAGATCGTTGCATTTAAAATGGCGCCTCCGAATTCATCACTGTAAGGACTCACATCCGTGCCTCCGCCTGCCAAACCAATGCGCAAAGGCGCCCTGCTTCTGTAGATCATTTGTGCAAAGTAAAAGTGAAAACGGAAAAATCAAAAAGCCACAAAACAAACTGCAGTCCCGCGACCTTCTTGAATTTTTAATTTTAGCTTTTCAATTCAGCAAGTTCCTTTATCGTATCGACCAGTACATTCCAGCTATATTTCTTTTTTTCTTCTTTCAAAGCAGGCAGGAAGTGTTCTTCGCCGAGTTGATATAGTTGTTCAATCTTTTCGGCAATACTTTCCGGTTTGGGTTCTGCGACGAGTCCAACTTTACCGTCGGGGACCAAAGCCGGCAAACCGCCGACATTCGTTACCAGCATCGGCTTTTCAAAATGATACGCGAGAGGCGTTACGCCACTTTGCGTTGCTTTGCGATAAGGTTGTATAACAAAGTCAGCGGCGCTTAAATAATATTTCACGTCACTGTCTGCAATGAAATTTGTGCGTAGTATCAGCGACGAAGCAAGATTGTGTTTTGCAATGATGTCGTCATACGGTTTGCGGTCTTCATAGAATTCGCCGGCTATTAATAGTTTGATGTTTGAGCCCGCCCGGATGACCCGGTCGGACGGGGTTTGATGTTTGATGTTTGATGATTGTTTTAACACGTTCATGGCTTCGAGCAGCAGGTCAAGGCCTTTGTAGTTCCTGATGAAGCCAAAAAATAAAATGATCCTGTCAGCGGGATTGAGATCCAGATATTTTCTTGCTTCTGCTTTATCGATCTTCTCTCCGAAATTGTCGTACAACGGGTGCACTACCTGTCGCGCCGGTTTATTCGTGAAGAGCCGAAGATCATGCATCACTTTTTCGCTCATCGTAATAAATGCGTCGACCGGTTTCAAGAAGTAGCCGGTGAACTGCTTATCACCAAAACGTTTTTCATGCGGCAATACATTGTCTGCAATGCAAATGATCTTTGTATGACGGTTCTTTTTAACCCGCCTTAGTATTGTTCCGAAGCAAGGTCCCATGAACGGCAACCAGTAGCGCACTACAATTATGTCAGGTCTCAATTCTTTTAATTCATTGCCGACTTCTATCCAATTCAAAGGATTTACAGAATTAATGCGAACCTTTATATCGATGTCTTTCGGTGCCGGCTCGGACGAATACTGGGAAGTGCCGGGAAATAAGATTGAAGGATACTGTAAAGAGAAAGTATAGACAGAAACAACATCGCCCTGCTGTTGGAATGCTCTCGCCAACCTTTCATCAAAAGATGCTAAGCCGCCGCGTAGGGGATATGCAGGGCCGATGATGATAATTTTCTTCACGTGGTCGTATCCGGACCTATTACGGACAGTCCTTTTATATGTTTGAAATGTTTTGCGTTAATTGTGGCGAGGGGAGATCGAACATAAAGAGCCGTTGCAGCAATAGTTAAGTCTTTGTAGTCTATAAGTACATTGCCGCGTTTTAAGGTCCTTGCAAGATCTATCGCGATTTTATTGACGGCTCGTGTATATGGCACAATAATAAAGTCATCGAAAAGGTTATCCCAAAAATTTATTTGCTGGACAGTTGCGCCAAAATAAATCTCAAATTCCATTAGGGGAATATAAAAACCGGAGAAACCAGATTCAGTGATTTTTATGAAGAAACTTTTTTCAGATTTTTTCTTCCTGAAAAAATCTATGAGTACCGATGAATCAAGGCAAATTAAATTTTCCATCCTCTCATCCAACTATCAATTTCCTTGTATTTTTTTAATTGCCCTTTCGTCATCGTTGGTCCCTGCAATAACTTTTGTTTTACCCGTTTCATTTTGGGTGAGAGCTTTCTCGCTTTAGCCAACTCTGATAGCTTGATTATTTGAGCCATGATGAGTCAAAATTAATCAATTCCGACTTTTTTCTCTACCAGGTAATTATTCCGGTCGGGTGCATTGCGGGCGATCAGTTCAGCAATAAAACCTGTAAGGAACAGTTGCATACCTATGATCATTACGGCGAGACCGATATAGAAAGTCGGTTTGTCCGTGAGGCCAAAATTTTGTCGCATCAGCTTTGCAACAACCAAATAAACGCTTATGCAAAAGCCGACGAAAAAAAACAACATTCCATATAATCCAAAAAAATGCATTGGCCGTTTTGCAAAACGCCCGACAAAAGTCAGGGTGAGCAGATCCAGGAAACCGTTGATGAACCTTTCCCATCCGAATTTTGTAACGCCATATTTTCTTGGACGGTGTTCGACTACTTTTTCACCGATGTTTCTGAAGCCGGCATATTTGGCCAGAACCGGTATGTTGCGGTGCATTTCGCCGTATACTTCAATACTTTTTATCACCTTCTTTCGGTACGCCTTGAGCCCACAATTGAAATCATGCAGGTTGATCCCTGAGACCCTGCGTGTCGCTGCATTAAAAATTTTGGACGGCAGGTTTTTTTTGAGTTTACTGTCATACCGCTTCTTTTTCCATCCGCTCACCAGGTCATACCGATCTTCAACGATCATTCTTCGCAGTTCCGGTATTTCATCAGGACTGTCCTGCATGTCGGCGTCCATGGTTATAACCACGTCTCCTTTGCTCGCTCTAAAACCTTCATTGAGCGCAGCCGATTTGCCGTAGTTGCGCTGGAACTTTATTCCCTTGAAATTAGAGTTCGCCGCGCTGATCTTTTCTATTACGCACCAACTGTCATCGGTGCTGCCGTCATCAACGAGGATCACCTCATAGCTGAAACCGTTCTCTTGCATTACCCGTGATATCCACTCGCATAATTCGGGAAGAGATTCTTCTTCATTTTTCAGTGGAATGACTATTGACAGCTGCATTATATATTACATTGGTTGATTCGCGAACGGCCCTTGCGGATTTTTTTTCGC
>DASQJI010000080.1:0-1989 GCA_035631175.1 Parafilimonas sp. | reverse complement strand
AGAGTGGTGGCGGTTTTTTCTATATGGCCGGGTAAATTTTTTGCCTGGCTATTTTTTTTATTGTTCGTTTTCCTTTTTGATAAACGTCAAGCGATGAAGTGATGAATGTCACGATTCATGGGAGCTGGCTGTAGTAATTTTAATTTTTTCTAAATAGAATTTTATGTCATCAATACATCAGGTCGTGATTGTCGGCGGAGGAAACGCAGGTATATCTGTCGCAGCACAATTGTTAAGAAAGGATAAGCATCTCGATATCGCTGTGATTGAACCAGCGGAAAAACATTATTACCAGCCTGCGTGGACACTTGTTGGAGCAGGCGTTTTTAATATTTTAAAAACCGTAAGAAAAGAATCAGATGTAATGCCGAAAGGCGTTACGTGGATAAAGAAAAGAGTAGCGGGTTTTGATGCAGAACACAACAAAGTGTTACTGGATGGGAATGATGAATTGCAATATGAATATTTGATTGTTGCCCCGGGTATACAGCTTAATTGGAATGAGATCAAAGGATTAGAGGAAACATTGGGAAAAAATAATGTTTGTTCTAATTATAGTTATCAAACCGCACCTTACACTTTTCAATGCCTTAAAAACTTTAAAGGCGGCAAAGCGATCTTTCACAGTCCTAACACACCGGTGAAATGTGGTGGCGCTCCTCATAAAATAATGTACCTGGCAGCAGATTACTTTCGAAAACATGGCGTGCTCGATAAGGCTGATGTTGAACTTTGGAGTGGTGGCACAAGATTGTTTGGTGTGGAGAAATATGAAAGAACATTCCTTAAAGTTGTTAGACGCGATCGTATCAAACTGAATTTTTTTGTGCGCCTTGAAGAAATTGACGGGCCTAATCACAAAGCAAAATTTGTTGGATTCGGTGAAAAAAATAAAGGAGAAGCGCATTGGGTTGATTTCGATATGCTGCACATTACACCTCCGCAGAGCGCGCCGGACTTCGTGCGCAACAGTTCCCTGGCCAACGCTGCGGGCTGGGTCGATGTAGACAGGAACACACTGCAACACGTTCGCTATCCGAACATATTTTCACTGGGCGACGCCTCCAGTTTGCCAACAGGAAAAACAGGTGCTGCGGTAAGAAAGCAGGCGCCGGTCGTTGTTGCGAACCTGTTGGCTTTGATCGAACACAAAAAAGTGAACGCATCCTATACGGGTTACACATCATGCCCCGTGGTAACCGGCTATGGCAAACTGGTGTTAGCAGAATTCGATTACACAAACAAACCTGTCGAAACTTTTCCATTCGATCAGTCAAAAGAAAGATGGAGCATGTACCAGCTGAAGAAAAGAATTTTGCCCTGGCTATACTGGCATAAAATTTTGAAAGGCAAAATTTAGTTCTTCAAATCACAGCCTTGTCTACGTACGGTCGGACGGTTAAGGCGACCTCACAGGTGGAACGAAAATCCATCAGAGCGTTTTAAGCGTTGCGATCCTGTCGACCCATCCGCGTTCACCATTCACTTCTCAAATTCATGATGAAACTCTGTGCCTGAACTGATTATGATCAGTATCTCTTGTCTTTTCGCAATCTACCTTGGCCTTCTTCAAAAAAACACTGATATGGAAACTGTATTACAAGAAGTGGCTGAAAAACGCCACAAGGAACCAATAAAGACTTCCACTAAATATGTCTTCTCTTTTCATGAAGGAGATGGCAAAAATAAAAAACTCCTTGGCGGCAAGGGAGCGAACCTTTGCGAGATGACGCAAATTGGTTTGAATGTTCCGCCCGGTTTTGTGATCTCCACTGAGGCGTGTATGAGTTATCTATCGGGTAATAAGCAACTACCTCCAGGTGTGATGGAACAAGTGCTCGGCCAAATGACGAATGTTGAGAAGGAAGCCGGAAAAAAATTCGGTGATCAGAATGATCCGTTGCTCGTTTCCGTACGTTCGGGTTCGGCGTTATCGATGCCCGGCATGATGGACACGATCCTTAACCTTGGACTGAACAAAAAAACTTT
>DASQJI010000079.1:0-1625 GCA_035631175.1 Parafilimonas sp. | reverse complement strand
TTCTCATCTCTTACGATCTTGCCTGTGATCGGATTTCCTTCACGTTTTACTCTGCCTCCTTCACGCACATCGAACGCGATAGAATTTGCGCGGCGCACTGAGGTCGTATTCAGGTTCACATTATACGCGATCAAAAAATCTCGCGCGCCGATAACGGTCGCGCCGCGTTTTGCATCAAATTCTGCCGGACCAAAATCGGGTTGCCATTCGGGCAAGTTTATTTTTTTAAAGAAGCCTTCGTATTCGCCCGCTCGTATCATCGATAAATTACTACGCTCTTTCTTTGGTTGCGCGCATTCGTATAAATAGACGGGAATGTTTAATTCGTTCCCTACGCGCTCTGCTAATTTCCTCGCATAATCCGCAGTCTCTTCCATTGAAATATTGGAAACAGGAATGAGTGGGCAAACATCGGTTGCACCCATGCGCGGATGTTCACCTTTGTGTTTGCTCATGTCGATCAATTCACCTGCTTTTCTTATTGCTTTAAAAGCAGCGATCAAAACAGGCTGCGGATCTCCGACAAAAGTCACTACCGTGCGATTCGTGGCTTTACCCGGATCCACATTGAGCAAACGGACACCATCAACAGATTCAATTTCATTTGTGATCTGGCGGATGATGTTCAGATCATTTCCTTCGCTGAAATTGGGAACACATTCGATTATCTGCTGCATAAACTGTGATTCGGTCCAGGAAAAATTTTCGGATGATAAGAGGTGAAGATAAGCGAATAGCCTTAATACTTTTATTCAACCGGCCGGCGGTTTTCGGTAACTGAAAATCGCATCTCACAGCGGAAAAAAGGAGATCTGCTTAAAAAACGAATTTTGCTACGGAATTTTTAATTTTCGTTCTTATTTTTACCAAGGCTGAGACTCTTTTTGCCGTTGTCTAAACTCTTTAAATCTTAGGCCCACCCACATGAAAAAGTATGTTTTTTTTCTGCTGCCATTAATTCTTTTTGGCGGATGTAAGAATATAACGCGTCCTTTTAATTCGAACCTCGCGGCAGATAATAAAGACGTCAAGGCTGCACGGTCGGCTCACCCAAATATCATCTTGATCGTCGGTGATGATATTGGCTACGAAGTGTTGAGCTGTAATGGCGGTCAATCATATCAAACTCCCTTTCTAGATGATATTGCCGCGAAAGGAGTAAGATACACTGAATGCCACGCGTGCCCTCTGTGTTCGCCGTCACGAGTTTCACTGCTAACGGGAAAATATAATTTTCGGAACTATACCGCGTGGGGTTACCTGGACCCGGCTTCAAACAAAACCATTGGAAACATGTTGCAGGACCAGGGGTATGCAACCTGTTATGCAGGAAAATGGCAATTGAGTGGCTACGATTCTTCCATACATGCTTTAGGTTGGCAAAAATATTCTGTCTGGGACCCCGGAGATCCGTTGATTGCCGGTTCGAGGTATAAGAATCCGCACATTTACCAGGATGGAAATTTCCTGCCAGATACAGCGATCGTGAATAAATATGGAGAAGATATGTTTGTTGATTACATCAGTTCATTCATGGACACAGCGACAAAACCATACTTCATTTATTATGCAATGACGCTTGCCCACGCTCCTTTTTCGCCTACGCCGGATGACGCTGAATTTGC
>DASQJI010000078.1:0-2521 GCA_035631175.1 Parafilimonas sp. | reverse complement strand
TTTTTTGTCCCACATTTTGAACGATACCAGGTAGTAGTCGTGTAATTTATCGAGCTGGTTTATTACCGCTGATAAGGTAAGTTTTTCTTTATTTTCAGAAGGAGTTCCGTTTGGCAGCGATTGTTCGAATAGGGCAGGCTCGTCAACCAGCACTTCGCCATCATCGGTGGTGATCTTTTCCGAAGCTTCGGGGAAAATGGATCCGTTTTCTTCCTGCCATCCGTCGATGATCAGGCGCATTACAACTTTCTGACCAACCTGCACCTTATTATTGTCGGCGAGCAGCGAACCATCTTCCAGCGTCAAAAATGCCTGTTGCGCATGCAGGCCGTTCTCGTGGATCTCAATGCCGTTCCTGATCTTGGCCGTTGAGCCTGCGGCATCGTTGTCGGTTTTTACTGTTAAAGTACAGCCGAATAAGAAACAAGCCGATAGGATGCTCGTGAAAAGCAGGGAGTTTTTCATACATGATTGTTATGATGAATAAATATAAGACTTATAGAACCACATTTACCATCCTGCCTTTTACATAAATTATTTTTTTTGGGCTATTGCCTTGCAGCCATTTTTGAACCACGCCATTCTCCAATACCAGGTTCTCGACTTCTTTTTGCGAAGCGTCGAGTGAGATGTTCATCGTCGTGCGCAGTTTGCCGTTTACGCTGATCGGGTATTCCTTTACCGATTCCACAAGATATTTTTCTTCAAGCTTTGGATAGGCTGCATCGAGGATCGTATCACTTCTTCCCAGGGCATGCCACAATTCTTCGCATATGTGGGGAGCGTATGGTGCAAGCAGGGTAAGCAATGGCTCGAGGATCTCTTTCTTGCTGCATTTAAGATCAGTCAGCTCGTTCACACAAACCATGAATGCGGAGACGCCTGTATTGAAAGAAAAACGTTCCGTATCTTCTTCAATTTTCTTGATCGCTTTATGGAGCGTTTTTAATTCCGTTTCGTTTGCGGGTGCTTCCGTCCATATTTTTCCTTTTTGGTCGTCAAAAAACAAGCGCCACAATTTGCGGAGAAAACGATGGACTCCTTCAATGCCCTTTGTATCCCACGGTTTGCTTTGTTCAACAGGCCCGAGAAACATTTCATACATGCGGAAAGTATCTGCGCCATATTTCTCTACGAGGTCGTCAGGGTTGACAGTGTTGAACTTTGATTTGGACATTTTTTCAACTTCAACTCCGCAGATGTATTTTTGGTTCGACCTCGCCCCCTGACCCTCTGCGAGGGAGAGGGGTTCATTAATGGAACCGTCTTCGCAAATAAAGATCGCGTCTTTATATTCGGATTTCCACTTGCGAAACGCATCCATGTCTAATTCAACACCGTCAACAATGTTTACATCGACATGAATTGGTGTTGGAGGTTCCAAATCATCAACGGTTGCTGTAAAATTTTTGTATTCTCCTGATAAAAATTCTTTAATTAACTCTTGTGTCGAGTTATCTCTGAAGGTGTCGTATAAATTTTTAGAAATAAAAACCTGCCGCTTATACAGCGCACTGACGTCAACATCTTGAACTTCTGAAATTGTTCCGAAACTTGATATACTAATTCTATACGCAAACCTTGAACTCCCTTGTATCATTCCCTGGTTCACCAAGTGTTTGTATGGTTCATCATGACCGATCAAACCCATGTCATACAAAAATTTCGTCCACATGCGGCTATAAAGCAGATGACCAACCGCATGCTCAGTGCCTCCAATATAAAGATCAACCTGTCCCCAGTAATCGCTCGCCTGCCTGCTGCAAAATTCTTCGTCGTTGTGCGGGTCCATGTAGCGAAGAAAGTACCAGGAAGAGCCGGCGTAGCCGGGCATGGTGGACGTTTCCCTCACCCCTTGCCCCTCTCCACGAGTGGAGAGGGGAATTGATTCGGGCAGCGATTCTTTGTTCGGAAAGCTTTTGAGGTTAGAGAGAATTTGGCGTATTTTTTTTGTAACCGCAAAGACATTTTCTAATATTTCCTCATTTGAAAAACGTATCACAGTAAAACCAATCTTCTCTAACACATTAGTTCTGTCGGCGTCGTATTTTTTCTGCTCTTCGGTTTCATGATATCCGCCATCGACTTCGATGACCAAACGGTTTTGCAATGAAATAAAATCAGTGATGTAAGCATCTATTGGATGCTGTCTTCGAAATTTTACTCCAAGCTTGCTGTCTCGCAATTGATCCCATAAGATTTTTTCCGCTTCGGTATACCCCTTTCTATTTTGTTTTGCGAACTCGTATTGTGTTGGACTATAAACCGAATATTTTGGAACGTTGGCGGCACCTTTTGGTTCCGCTGCCTGATTCTTCGAATCCTGATGCACAGAGCCATCCTTCTCCACCCGTGGAGAAGGGCTGGGGTTGAGGGGAGAGGGGTTTGGGGTGAGGTCTTTGCCTGCGACTTCAACCCAGTCCTTCAAATTACTCAGCGGTCCTTCACCATCCTTGCCGGGTTTAATATCTTCCATGTTTGGCAGCACGAGTGGCAATTCACTTTCATCAAGTGGGTAAGC
>DASQJI010000077.1:0-20931 GCA_035631175.1 Parafilimonas sp. | reverse complement strand
GAAGCCAAGTTTCATACCTCCCGTCGCCGGATCAATATGGATGAAACTTACTGTTCCCTTGAAATTTTGCTTGTAAGTATTAATAGGCACATCGCCGTTTTCATTATCCAATGGAACGCTGAACCGTGTACCAGCTACAATATACTCGCCGTTATCTGTAGTAAATGGTGAGGAGTGGTTGCCAGCACTGTTTGGTATTTCAATGATTTCGGCCGTTCGAAAGGTTGTTAGATCGATTCTTGCGACACGCGGTGTATTATTAGCGTTTGCAAATAACCATTTACCATCAAGATCACCGTTTGTTTGAGATAGTTCAGGATGGTGCTGATCGTCCCAGGGAATATATCCATGCGAAGTATTCAACATGGGTTTGGTTTCTTCACTAAAACCATAACCGGATTCCGGATCCGCAGCAAAAACCGGGATCACACGCAGAAGTCGCCCTGAAGGAATTCCGTATACAGCTACCTGCCCGCTGAAACCTCCGGAGACAAAATTGTAAAACTCGTCGTACTTGCCCGGAGCTACGTACGCTTTGGCCGCGTTTCCCGCAACGGCAGTAGCCGCATTTTTTGGTTTACACGAATAGAAAGCTGCTGCCATTGAAACCAGTAAAGCAAAAGCTGCAAGCCTGGGAGAGAATTTCATATCTTATATTTTGGTGGTATTACTTTTATTTTACGCCGTCATTTTCGCGCATAAACTCCAGCACACTGCGCGCTTCGGCATCAGTGAGATTTTGATTCGGCATACGCACAAGACATATTTCAAGCATTGCCTGTGCCTTCGGGTCTTTATTGATCATTTCGTCGGGGTTCGTCGCAAAATTCATTATCCATACCGGCTGATGTCTCGATGTGACTCCAGCCCACCCCGGGCCGACCAACTTTTCGTTGGTGAGCTTATGACACGAGGAGCATTTAACATCAAAAACTTTTTTGCCCTCTGCGGCCATAGCCGCATCTAAATGATCACCTACATCCACAGTTGTAAATCTTCCCACACCACGGTTGGGGTCATAATCGGGATTTCCGGTTGAAGTTGTAGCTGTTGAAGAGGTGTCTTTATTTTCGGAACCGGTACCTCCGCCGCATGAAAATATCAGCAGGGAAGAAATAAACATCGCAACAACAATTAGAATGGATTTTTTCATATCGCATATTTAGTATGAATGAAGGGCCGCAAATTAGATGCATCATAAAAGGTGGCGCATGACCACAATCATATCATGCTATGACTTTCACCCGAATCGTTCACATTGTTCCCCATGGCAAAACGAAATAATGACGACGATCATGGATTGCAGGTAACTTCTATTTTTTCTTTGCCCGATGGAAAAATGTGTGGAACCCGAGCATTTTCAAAAGTGGTTCAGGATAGCGATCTTCAACCTGCTGCTGGTCGCATTGCTTGGTATCATCCTGCGTTATAAAATTGTTTTTTCGCTTCCGTTTGTCAACCAAAAATTTCTTCTGAATGCACATTCACATTTTGCATTCGCTGGCTGGGTATCACAGGCACTAATGATCTTTATCACGGCTTACATTCGAATGCACTTGCAGCGTTTCCAATGGAAAAAATATCAATATTTGTTGATCGCTAATTTGTTTACCGCATATGGCATGCTGCTGAGCTTCCCTATCACCGGCTATGCGACCGTCTCCATCATCTTTTCGACTTTATCGATCTTTGCCTCTTATGCTTTTCTTATTGTTGCATGGACTGATCTGAACAAAATAGGCCGCAACAAAATAGTTCACCACTGGTTTAAAGCATCCTTTGTTTTTAACGCGTTGTCATCTCTAGGTGCTTTTGCGTTGGCCATTATGATGGCGAACAAAATTTTGCACCCAAACTGGTATTTGGCAGCTATATATTTCTTTCTTCATTTTCAATATAATGGTTGGTTCTTATTTGCCTGCATGGGGCTGTTTGCCAGTAAGCTGGATGAACAATTGGTCTCTAAAAAATTGCAGCGAAATGTTTTTTACGCGTTTTTGTTTGCATGTGTGCCCACATATTTCTTATCGGCTTTGTGGTTACCATTGCCCTTGTGGGTTTACATGCTCGTTGTTGCCGCCGCGCTCACCCAATTTTTAGCGGGAACCATTTTGTTGACTGCGATCATGAAAAAAAGAAAATTAATTTTTAGTAAGGCGCCGACGCTTGCATTATATACCTGGTGTTTGTCGGCTATCGCACTGACAATAAAATTATTTCTTCAGGCCGGCTCGACAATTCCTGCGCTAAGCACGTGGGCTTACGGCTTTCGGCCAATCATCATCGGCTATCTGCACTTGATACTATTGGGCGTCATAACACTTTTTATTCTTGGGTATGCGATGTACGAAGGCTACTTGCCGCACAACAAGAATGCAGTTCGCGGCATGTCAATATTTATCGCAGGATTTATCTTCAACGAATTGTTGCTGCTTGTAGAAGGACTTGGCGCCATCACTTATACAGCTATTCCATACGTGAATGAGGTATTATTGTTTGCGGCAATTGTAATGTTCAGCGGACTTTTAATTTTAAATGTTGCTGGCAAAAAATTTGCGCCCAAAACCGTCTGACCGTGATCCTCCAGGGCTCTGCTCTTTATTGACAACAATCATCCTTTGTTTTGATTGGAGTCATTTTAACCTCTTGCGGCTTCCGTTACTTTTGAATTAACTTTTAAAATTTCCTCACATGAAAACGATACTGGCACCCACCGATTTTTCAGAGGTTTCGCTGAATGCCGTGCGGTATGCGGCGGATCTTGCAGTAGCAATACATGCAAAGCTCCTGCTGCTGCACGCAGTGGAAGTGCCGGCTGCTGTTGGCGATATGCCTGTCGCAGGCGTGAGTTATGATGAGCTTAGTTCAGAAAATGAATTGCTCAGGGTTAGAAAAAATTTGCTTGAGCATACGAATGATAAAATATCCATCGAGGCCAAACAATTATGGGGTTCCCTGGAAAATGAACTCGTAAAATTATGCGCGTACAATAAGCCATTCGCGATCGTTATGGGCACACACGGCAACGCATTGGCTGCACGGTATTTCCTGGAAAGCACGACGGTTTATGTGGCAAAGCATCTTAATTACCCGGTGATCGTCGTGCCGCAGGACAGGAGTTTTAAACCCATCAAAAAAATTGTGCTGGCAACTGAATTGAAAAACCTGGACGATCTTCCGTGGCAGCAGGTCACCAGCTTACTGAACATTTTTGGCGCATCCCTGCACATCGTCCACGTAAATAAAACAGATAAAGAGATCGGCGAAAATTTATTGAAGGATCTGTTTTCGCAGCATCCGCTCAAAACGGCAGACCCGTATTTCCACGTTGTAGAAAATCCGAACGTGCAAAAGGGAATTTCCCTATTTGCCGAGCAAAACGACGCGGACCTTGTTTTAGTCGTGCCTAAGAAACATGGTCTCTTTCATAAAAGCGACTCCAGGCAATTTATCTTCTACTCACCGGTTCCGGTTATGGCGTTACACAAGGAGTAGCCATCAATAATATTAAAGCGGTAAACAAAATTTATACTGTAAAAAGAACGACCATGAAATTATTTCTGGAGAAGGAGAGTCAAATCGAAGGGATCAAAAAAGTTTTTTCAGCATTCTACCCTTTCTTAAAAATTGAGTTCTATAAAAAACCGCTGAGGACAAATAATCATTCCTTAAAAAAAGAAGCCATATCATCTCACACCGCTTTACTTCAGCTGGCAAAACTGAACAGCCGTAAAGGCATTGACATCAGCCAGAACAGAACTGTAAAGGATGTGGAAAAAGATTTTGAATCACTCGGGTTGTTCGCCGAAGTATTCCGTAAATCCGGTAACGTTTGGATCGAAACTTCTTTAACGAACGATTGGACGCTGCAACAGCAAAACCTGGAAGGAGAAGAAATAACTCGTGGCATTTAACCACTGCTGGCCGCAATCAGTATGGAAGATTTCTAAGTTTATCTTCATTCAATATCACGATAGTCCCACTCTGTATATCTATTAATTTTTCCGCCTTGAAATCGGATAAGGTCCTGATCAAAGATTCTGTGGCGATCCCGGCAATCTGCGCCAGGTTCTCGCGCGAGATCCTCAGTTCATTTTTGTTATTGTCATTATTCCTGAACTTTTCTAAAATGTGCAGCAGTTGAAACGCCACCTTTCTCCGCAAAGAGCTGTACGCCAAATTCAAAAGACTCTCTTCCTTTTCGATAACGTTATGCGTGATGATCTTTATGAACTGTCGCGCGATCTGCGTGTCGTTTGTAATAAGTGAAACGAAATCGTCCTTCGGGATCTTCATGATCTCGGCGTCTTCCAAGATCTCTGCATTCTCTTTGTAATTCATCTCCTCCAGTATATATGTGTACCCGAGAAAATCTCCGGTGGCAAAAATATTTGTTATCAGTTCCTTACCTTCTTCGTTCGTTTTATAAACTTTTACCTTTCCTTTTTTGATATAATACACCGCCTTTGGGCGCTGGCCTTCTGCATACAGCAATTGTTTCTTTTTATAGTCATACACCTCTCTCTCATCTGATGTGAGTTGCACCCTTCCCAGTTTGCCCGCGTCGTTTATGAATGCGTCAATGTTCCCGGTGTGCGACGACTCAAAGTGTTTCTTAACCGCCTCTGCTTTTTGCAACCTGATCTCGATCGCTTTTAATAACTCGATCCCGTCGAATGGCTTCGTTATATAATCGTCCGCCCCGAGTTCCATGCCTTTTCTCAAATCAGATTTTTCCGATTTAGCAGTAAGAAAAATAAAAGGAACTCCGTACGTCTCAATATGCTTACTCAAAAGATGCAATACGCCATATCCATCCAGCTCGGGCATCATGATATCGCAAATGATCAGATCAGGCGTTGCCTGCAATGCAGTCTCCACGCCTTCTTTTCCGTTTTCTGCAGTACGAACTTCGTAGTTCGAAAGCTCAAGTATTTCAGCAATGTTCTCCCTCACCTCCGGATTATCTTCAATTACCAATATTTTTTTGTTCGCTTGCATGTTTTCTTTTTTTTGGAATGTGAATGGTAAATATTGATCCTTCGTTTAACGTGCTCTCCAGTTCAATGCTGCCGCGCATCAGTTCAAGATATTTGGCAATGATGTGTAGCCCAAGGCCGGTGCCCTGGATATTGATCGCATTCTTTGCCCTGAAAAAACGCTCAAACAAATGTTCTTTATCTTCCGCTGAAATACCGATGCCCACGTCTTTTACAGAAAGCGCAAAGGTGCTGTTATAAGTTGAACAATTGATCTCTATCAAACTGTTTTCCGGCGAGAACTTAATAGCATTTGACAGCAGGTTGATCACGATATTCTTTAGAAGATGCTTGTCGATCATAACCTGTCCGTCACCGTTACGAATGAAGTCTATGCGTTGTCCCTTTTTAAGATTCGTCTCCATCTCTACGATCGCATTGTCTACCTCGTTAAAGCATACTTCGGCCGGTATAGTGGCCATGTTGGCTCTTATTAAGCCCTCTTCGAGCTTGCCGAGTGAAAGAAAATCGTCGAGGATATTTTTCATATCGGCAACTGCATTCTTTATTCGCTCAGTATGCTTCAATCTTTTGTCGACGGCATCAGGGGTATTATTATACTTTTCAAGCAAAAACGCTGAAGACAAGATCGTGCTAAGCGGCGTTTTAAATTCATGGGATGCCATCGTCACAAATCTTGATTTTAATTCGCCCAATTCTTTTTCATTTTTCAGCGCTGCACTCAGGTCTTCCTTTGAGGCTTCAAGCGCTGAAAGTGTTTCGCGCAACATTTTTGTTCTGTCCTGGATCTTTTTTTCCAGGTCCCTGTTTAATTGCTTAACCTGTGTCGTGATCGTCTCGAGCTCCTTTTTTTGTTGGAGCACAACTGCCTCGTGTTGCTTGCGCGTCGTTATATCGATCACAAAAGCTATTATAAATAATTCGTTTTCTAGCGTGTAATTGCTCAGGCTCACTTCAACAGGAAATTCGCTACCATCTTTCCTCTGTCCAAAAAGGTCCCGGCCATGCCCCATGTTCCGAGGCGATGGCTGCTGGTAAAAGTCTTCGCGGTGATGTTCGTGTGCCTTCCGAAGATCGGCAGGTATCAGTAATTCAACAGTTTTTCCGACCACTTCTTCTTTCAGATAGCCAAATATTGCTTCCGCTTGTTTGTTGAAGTTTACGATTGTGCCGCGTGAGTCTGTTACAATGATGCCAATAGTTGCGTAATTAAACAACGCCTTTAGTTGCTCTTCGTTGTTTATATAATTTGAGTCACCGGTTTTTGGCATCTGCCGATACGTTTGACGTGTGAAAATAAAAATGCAATCCGCTGAGCGCGTTGACATGCGAAACTAATTTGAGATGAGGCATTAAAACTGATTTACGTCATACCAGCCGATGATTAAACTCATTTTTTAGAATTTCACCAATAACGAACTTAGGCGGTCACGGCTTACTTAAACAATCATCCTGAAATGAGGTACAGCGCCGGTTGCAGTTGCTGATTGTATTGAAACGGTCGCTTCGTTCAACTAATGCAGATCGCTGTTGATTTACCTGGACAGCTAAGCAACCATGTAGATGAAAAACAGGTTTGTTGTTTAACAGGTCGCCTTTTGTGGCAGTCGACAGTGGTGCGCATTGCGGTTCGTATGCCGCATCGTAAGATCGTTGTGCAGCCTGCTAAATTGAGACCGGCAATGAAAATCAACAAAGCATGGCATTTGGCTCACCGCATGCCGAAGAATGCGACGACAGATCAACGAATTGAGTGGCACCTTGAGCATGTGAAAAATTGTAATTGCCGCACTGATATTCCTGCAAAAGTTTTGGAGGAAATGAGAAAAAGAAAAATTGCAGTCCCTGGTTATGGAAGCACTTAAAGAATGGCTTTGGCCTTATATTATTTCAAATATTGTATTCGGGTTAACGATACTTTCTGCCCTTAAAAAGCCGATGCTGGCAAGAATATTTCTCGGCGGGTTCTTTTTATGGGCCAGTTACTTTAACTCCACGTCAGCGCTAAACTCACCTGAAATTTATCTCGATTATGCAAGACTTGACCCGCTGCCCGCTTACACCAATTTCATCAATGGTTTCTTTTCCCGGCACATAACGCCGTTCGTTTGCACGATAGCCGCAGGACAATTTTTGATATTCGCCGGGATGGTGCTCAATAAACGCCTTACAGAACTCGCATGCGTAGGCGGCATTATTTTCGGACTTGCTATTGCGCCGCTCGGAGTAGGATCAGCGTTTCCATCAACTGTATCGATGGCGATCGCTTTCCATATTCTCCTGAAAAAATATGATCATGACTTCATCTGGCATTTCAAACAATACAATAGTCAAATGCACGTTAAACCAGCGAGTGTATGAAAGTGTTCTTAAAGATATTGGCCGGCATTCTCTTAGCTTTTAACGGCATGAGTGCATTGTACGGCGGGTTGAACCTGCTAGTGTACCCGAATGGGAATAGCCTGCAACTACCACTCGATCATCTGCAACATTCACCATTTGAAAATTACTTTATACCCGGGCTGATCCTGTTTAGTTTAAATGGATTATCGAGCGTGTTCGTGTGCGTCACAATTCTTTTAGATTCCAAACGCTATGCAGTACTCATCCTGATGCAGGGATGTATTTTGGCCGGCTGGATATTCGTGCAAAGTATGATGACGGATTTTAGTTCGTATCTGCAGCTTGTTTTTGCGATCATCGCTTTGTTATTGATATTTTGTGGTGCAATGCTGGCGCGATCAGATCATCCAAAAATCAGCCACCAGAAAAACAGGATCAACATTGCGTGATGACATCATGGCGAAAAACGTTCATTTATTTACTTCCGCTTGTCTTGTTACTTACGACTGCCGCTGCATTTTATTTCTTTAGTGAGTGGTTTGGAAAGAAACGCGGTTATTTTTTTGGATTTCTTTTTTACTGGATCGTTTGGTGCGTAACTATTCCGCTTCTGATGATTGGTGCCCGCGGAGTTATCGAATTATACAAAACTCGCGGACCTGCACTCGGAAAAAAGAAACTGCGGAACATTGCATTCCTTGTTTTTCCGCTGGTAGTTGTTTACTGTTATGAATTCCCGAAAGTGATTGGCAATGCAAATCAAAGTGTCATCGTTTCATCCGCGGTACTTGCTGTTGTGAATGGAACTTTTGAAGAGATTTTATGGCGGGGGACATTTTTGAAGATCATGGGCGAGAATTCCAGATTGTACGTACTTGTTTCGTCTTTAGGATTTGCAATCTGGCACTTAGCGCCGCAGATCGTGTTTCGCAATCCACATCCGGGAGGAGCTTTTTCATTTGTCGCCGTGTCGTTTGCGTTGGGGCTGTTGTACAGCATCGTGGTTAAAGATACAAGGTCAATCTTCCTGACTACCGTGTCTCATATCTTGTTTGATTTTTCCGGCTTAGGCGGCAGATTATATTTTTAAATGAAAAGAGAGAAGACGCATTCGCCGCACACCGTTTTCGACTCTTATTTTGCTTTTGATTCCAGGTAATCTCTCACGTATTGCTGTTGATTGCCATCCGAGAGCTTCGCCTTGCCAAACATTTCTGGCAGCACTTTATTCCACTTTGTTGCGGTGAATTCGTTTGGATTGTGGAGACGGTGACAATTGCTGCAATGTGATGTGTATAATTTATAACCCTGCATAGCATCCTCATAAGTTAAGCCAGGCACCTTCGCTTGCAAAGCGGGTAACTCAGCAGCCGTCGGCTCAAACTTTGAAGTAGCGACGCAAGCCGCGAATATGCTGATCAAAAAAATGCCAATAAATTTTTTCATGACTTACCAAAGCGTCTTAGATTGCAAACACAACGAGGGAGACAGCAATAACGCACACATCGACAAGAACTGCGAGCGTCAAAGCTGATAACACTATTTTTGACGGTTGCGCTGCCAGGTTCAATATGAGCACGGGCACATTAAAAGCGCACGCAATGATCCACAACGCAAGGCTATTGCCACCCGCGAACAAAATTGCCATGGCTGTTATCGGAAGTACCATGCCTATTAAGCCGAAAAAACTGATCGCAAGCCACATAAACTTGTTATCATCCTGTGTAGCGCACCAGCTAAAGAATTTTTTTAGGATGCCTGGGCCTGCGTGCGTTCTTGCAATATATTCAGAAGAAAAAATTGACGAAGGAGCAGCGCCGGATAAGATCGCTTTTTGCATACACTTGAAATTTATGACGCAAAACTGCAAGCGATGAATTCTGAAAAACATGATCCGGATCAGTCATGAAGATATTCCTGGTCACCTGTGCCTGCGTTCAAGGAACCACATCTGCGGTGTGGTCGCTTCAGGAACACGCGGCAAACTGCGAGGTATAACATCATTTTCCTATCCAGCCCATACTTTGCATCCAATTCCTGCACCTGTCCATCCATTCATCTTGTGTGGTGGGATTATGCATGCCGAACCCATGCCCGCCCGCTTTATAGATGTGGAGCTCAGCCGGGATCTTGTATTTCAACAAAGCTTCATAAAAGGCAATGCTGTTCATCACAGGCACTGCATCGTCATCTGTAGCATGCACGAGAAAAGTGGGCGGTGTTTGTCGCGTCACGCGTAACTCATTGGAGAAACTATCAATTAAATCTTGCCTCGCGTTGTTTCCGATCAGTTGATCGCGTGACCCAAGGTGTCCGATGTTTGATTGAAAGCTGATAACCGGGTAAATCAATATGGCAAAATCGGGGCGAAGATCTACGTTGTTCCCATTTTCGATAACGCTGCCTGTGAAATGAGTCGCAGCGGTGGAAGCGAGATGACCGCCTGCAGAAAAACCCATGATGCCCACCTTCTTCACATCCACATTCCATTCCTTCGCATGCATGCGCACCAGTTGAAGCGCACGTTGTGCGTCCTGCAACGGCCCGATCTTTTTATCCACCATTGAAGAATCATTCGGAATGCGATATTTCAAAACAAATGCGGCCACCCCCCATTGATTGAACTCCCTGGCAACAGCGTATCCTTCTTTTACGATCGAGTTGATCCAGTAGCCGCCACCGGGGCAAATTATTACTGCCGTACCATTGGCCTTTTCCCTGTCGGGCAAAAAAATTGTGAGTGTCGGCTCCGAAATGAAATGAACAATGGTGTCTCCATTGTCTTGCGGTTCCCAAAATTCTTTCGTGCTATAGGGCTTACTGTTTGGTACGTGGCCGTTATACAGGGCAATGGTCGGTTGTTCAAGGGAGCGATACATAAAACAACAAATAAAGAAAACAGCAAAGATTATTTTTCTCATACCATTGATTAAGCATTAACCGAATCATACACAACAACTTTATTCCACAAGTGTGAGCATTCCCGAATAAACTGAAGGTGAACCGGGTCTGTTTGGTAGCTCTCCTGGTCGGCAGGATTATCAAAGAATACAAGCCATGAAACTCCGTATGACCGTTCTACAACATCACGATAAGTTTCGGCGGGAACGCCTATATGAAACTGCCTGATCGTTGATGCGGAAGATAATTTCTGTAAACCCTGAACAAGTGCCGCAACGTTGGCCGCATCGTGTTGTTTCAAATAAAAAAATACATGATGTACAAAAATGTTTTGCAATTGCATGCCCGATTATTTTCGATGAAAATAGACTTTATTTCTGTTTCACTTCCCAGTTGAAATCATCTTTTTCAAGCATGATCACGTTGCCCGGATCGCTTTCATTATTCTCACGGTCAACACTCGTAACAGTGAAATAGCATTTCTTCCAATCTTTCGGTATTAGAGTCGACAAAAAGGAAAAATCGAATTTCAGCGACTTATCCGCAGGAATAATTGCCGCCGGATGGTCGGTTAATCCAACCAGCGAGGGAGAAAGATATAATGCAAAAGTTTTGATGGACTCAGTCTCCTTTTTGTTGATGCCGTTGCCGCTAATAGTAAACGCTTGCCCGCCTTTATCCGGTTCGATGTCGATCTTCGAGATGTGAGGTTGTTTCGGAGCTGTGGTATCGATCCAGTTCATGGGCGGAATGAGTGCGGGCATGCGATAGTAATTAAACCGCAGGCTGTCGGCCCAACCATTTATGTTCGACAGCACGCTGCTGCTGCTATAGTACACGCTTCCCTGTACGTTGTCATCAGCACGCAACAATCTTATTTCGTTGGGCAGTTCGTTTGGATTACGCCAGGCCGCGGTTGGTCTTTCTATCGCCCGATACACTCCGTGGCCGATATAAACCTGTTTGCCATAACTGTTAGATGACCACCAATCCAACAGCGTCTCGTAATCGCATAGCCTGTTGCCGATTTCCCAGTACAACTGCGGAGCGATGTAATCGACCCAGCCTTCTTTTAACCAGAGCAGGATGTCTGCATACAGATCATCATAACATGTTTGGCCAGCCTGTGTTTCGCTGCCTTTCGGATCAGCAGAACTGTTGCGCCAAACCCCAAACGGGCTTACTCCAAATTTGATCAGTGGTTTATATTCGAGAATAACGTCGTGTATCATTTTAACCACGCTGTCGCAGTTACTCCGGCGCCATTTATCGCGGCTCATGCTGCCGCCATATTTCAAATAGGTTTGACGATCGGGAAACTCTTTGCCGGCGATCCTGTATGGATAAAAATAATCGTCCATGTGGATGCCATCAATGTCATATCGTGTCACAATATCTTTCACCACCTGCGTGAGATATTGCATTACAGCCGGAATACCGGGATTAAAATATTTTTTATCGCCGTATTTTACAAACCAGTCGGGATGTTGTTTAGTAATATGATTTGAAGAGACCGGCGAAGACACATTGAACACTGCGCGATAAGGGTTTATCCATGCATGAAATTCCATGCCGCGTTTATGCGTTTCCTGTACCATAAAAGCGAGCGGATCATAATATGGCGAAGGAGCGACGCCTTGCTTACCCGTTAGAAATTCGCTCCATGGTTCGTAGCTTGATGCATAGAACGCGTCCGCCGACGGCCTTATCTGCACGATCACCGCATTCATGCCGAGCTTCTGCTGCTGATCCAAAATATCAATAAATTCCTGCTTTTGCTCATTTGTGCCCGAAGTCTTGTTTGCCGGCCAGTCGATGTTCATTACCGTAGCTATCCAAACTGCCCTGAATTCATATTTCGGCGAAGTGCTGATCGATGTTGCCCGGTCGAATGATCTTGAAGTAGAATTAAATGCGGAAGGTTGACCGTCAGTTAGCTTTGCGAGGAAGAAAAACAGCAGGCACACACAAAAAATTTTCCGCATACACAAAGATATTATCAAAGCGAATTTTCCTAAGGCTGCCCGTTAATTTTACAAATGCATTATAAAAGGGTAAACGAAAGGCCTCTTACTATTGTTATAGGTTTTATTTATTTATTTTGACGCATGCAACAGGGACCGATCGGCGTTTTTGATTCAGGTTATGGTGGCCTCACCGTTCTCAAAGAGATCCAAAAAAAATTACCTGCATATAATTATCTCTATCTCGGTGATAACGCCCGCACCCCCTATGGCAACCGGTCATTCGAAACAGTATATCATTATACCTGGCAGTGTGTGCAGTGGTTTTTCAAACAAAGGTGCCCGCTGGTCATCCTTGCTTGTAATACGGCTTCAGCGAAGGCACTGCGCAGTATTCAGCAAAATCAATTGGCAAAAAATTTTCCGGAAAAGCGGGTGCTCGGCGTGATACGACCTACTACAGAGACCATTGGAAATTATTCCACGACCGGGCATGTGGGCATTCTCGCAACAACCGGATCGGTGCAATCCGGGTCTTACATCATCGAGATCGAAAAGTTCTTCCCCCAGCTCGCCGTGGTACAGCAAGCGTGCCCGATGCTCGTTCCATTAATTGAAAACAACGACTTTGAAAATGAGGGCGCAGATTTTTTCATTCGAAAATATCTTGGCGAGTTATTAGCGAAAGATGAGAACATCGACACAGTTTTACTCGCCTGCACACATTATCCGCTAATCAAACAAAGGATCGAAAAATTTTTGCAGCCGCACATTTCGGTAGTAGCGCAGGGCGAGATCGTTGCCGCGAGCCTGGAAGATTATTTGCATCGCCATCCTGAAATTGAAAACCAACTGGAAAAAAGCAGTACTGCTAATTTCTGTACGACAGATTCAAATGAGGATTTTGACAGCCATGCAACCATTTTTTATGGTCGCGAAGTACAGTCGAAGCATGTAGAATTATGAGTGAAAACGCATGACGCAAGCTGTAAAAATTTAATTATCTGAATGCGACAATTAAGTTTTCGATCTCGTTTCATTATTTAGCGGTGTACGCTTATCTTTGCCGCAAATTTAAAGGCCGATTATGACCATCAGGATGGTGAAACCTTTACTGGCTCTTGGTTTCAGTGTTTTCTTACTCTTTTTTTCTATTCCGGTTTTTGCTCAAGGTCAACTGCCTGAAACAGCAGAAGACACGCAAAAAGAGGAAAAGAAGGGATTTGATGCGAACGAGGTTATTTTCGGTCACGTTCTCGACGCTCACGAGTTTCACTTTTTCTCATATAAGGGCGCTGACGGCACTGAGCATGATGCCGCTATTCCACTCCCGGTGATCTTATATTCACCTCAAAAAGGATTCTCCGCTTTTAATTTTTCCAGGTTCCATCACGGCGAGGAAACGTACAACGGGTACGCGGTTTTGAATGCTGAAAAGATCAAGGAAGAAAATCTCGACCCAAAGAAGTATAACGACGGGCAGATCGTTGCAGTGAATGGCAATGGTCAAATTGATGAAAGCGTAAAGGTGTATGACCTGTCTCTCACGCGCAATGTTGTGCAGATGATCATCGCATTGGCCCTGCTCGTGTGGATCATGATCTCGATAGCCAAACGTTATAGCAGCGGACAGGGTGTAACATCCGCCCCGAAAGGAAGACAAAGTTTGCTCGAGCCGGTTATCCTTTTTGTCGCCAACGATGTGGCAAAGCCCAATCTTGGAAGCAGATACCAGAAATATCTTCCTTACTTGTTAACCGTTTTTTTCTTCATTCTTATCAATAATTTGGTCGGGCTTATTCCAGGCACCGCTAACGTGACCGGGAATATTGCGTTCACGTTTGTGCTTGCGTGTATTTCTTTCATTGTGATCTTAGCAAGCTCGAACAAACATTTTTGGGGACATATTTTTAATCCACCGGTTCCAACCGGTATCAAACCGATCTTACTGATCGTTGATCTGCTGGGCGTATTCACAAAACCGTTTGCTCTCATGATTCGTCTTTTCGCGAACATGATCGCGGGACACATCATCATTATCTCGCTCATCTCGCTGATCTTTATTTTCGGCGCACTGAGCACCGCTGCGGGTTGGGGCTTTTCGCCCTTGTCTGTCGCATTCGTGATATTTATTTACCTGATAGAGATATTAATTGCGTTTTTGCAAGCTTATATATTTACGAACCTGACAGCTGTATTTATCGGAGAAGCGTTTGCGGGTGGCCATGAACATGAGGGCCATCCTGAAGATATTGCAGTCGTTGCTTAAATTTTTAATCATTTATAAAAGCAGAATTATGGATTTACTGAATGTTGTTTTGTTGGCTGACCTGGCTAATGCCGGCGGTGCTATAGGCGCAGGTTTAGCCGCTATTGGCGCAGGTATCGGTATTGGCCAGATTGGTAGGGGCGCAGTAGAAGCGATTGCCCGCCAGCCTGAAGCGTCGAACGATATACGTGCCAACATGATCCTCACTGCAGCACTTGTAGAAGGTGTTGCCTTGTTCGGAGTTATCGTTGGTATTTTGGCTATGTTCATATAAGCCGGGTCTTAAATTATTTTTGATTTAAGGAACGGTTGGCGGTTGAATGAATGTGTAACTGTGTAGTCTATTATTATATGAATCGCTTAAAAAGATTCGATTAGTTTCTAAACACTTCCGCGTGCGGCGGAGGATGGAGGCTTGTTTTTATGCAATTACTTACACCAGCGTTGGGTTTGATCATATGGACGCTGATTGCGTTTTTGGTCGTGTTTTTCATTTTAAAAAAATATGCCTGGCCTGCTATTATCAATGGGCTGAGCAAACGCGAACAGGTTATAGCTGATTCCCTGGCAACTGCCGAAAGAATAAAGGCAGAGATGGCGCAGTTCAAAAATGAGAACGAAGCCGTGCTCGCAAAAGCACGCAGCGAACGCGCTACCATTCTTAAAGAAGCGAAGGATGCCAGCGATAAGATGATTGCCGACGCAAAAGACAAAGCAAAAACGGAATATGATCGTATTGTTACCGATGCGCAAAGCGCCATCGAGCAACAAAAAAATGCCGCGATCGTTGATGTCAAAAATATGATCGGCAAAATGGTGATTGAAGTGACGGAAAAACTCATCCGGAAGGAATTGGTAAACAAAGAGGATCACGAAGAGTACATTTTGAAACTGGCCGATGATCTTACAAACACGGATAGCAGAGGAAGAAATTAATCCCGGGACCGTTTATGCGAAACAAGTTAATCGCGCAGCGTTATACAAAAGCACTTATGGACCTGGCTGTTCAAACTAACCAGGTGGAAGAGGTGAAGGCGGATATTGATTTCATTCGCGCCACGCTCACCCCTGACCTGCGGATGGCGCTGTCATCATCGGTAATTTCGGACTCGAAGAAAATCGAGATCTTCCGTGCAATTTTTAAAGAACGGCTGAAACCTCTCACCTGTTCATTTTTTGACCTTGTTTTTTCAAAAAGGCGTGAACTGTTGCTGCCGGAAATAGCCGACGAATTCATTGAAAAATATCGCGAATTAAAAGGGATAGAGATCATCGAAATAACAACGGCCGTTGAGATCTCAGACAAAATAAAGAATGATCTGCGGCTCCGTTTTCAAAGTTTGGAAAGGTTCAGACACAAGACGGTTGAGATAAGATCCAAAGTTGACGATAGTATATTGGGCGGATTTATTGCAAAAAGTCACGACATCTTATTTGACGCGAGCCTCAAAAATGATTTACAATATATCGGCAGGCAGTTTCTTGAAAATTTGTATGTACAAAGAATTCGCTAAACACAATTTCACAAATAACAGTATAAACAACATATTATGGTAGGGATCAAGCCCGATGAAATATCTGCTATTCTGCGCGAACAGCTGACCGATTTCAAAACTGCCGCCCAACTGGAAGAAGTTGGAACGGTGTTGCAGATAGGCGATGGCATCGCGCGCGTGTACGGGTTGAACAACGTGCAGGCAGGCGAGCTTGTCGAATTTGAAAGTGGCGTCAGGGCGATCGCGCTCAATCTTGAAGAAGATAACGTGGGCGTAGTGATGATGGGAGAAACCGCAGGCATAAAGGAAGGAGCTAACGTAAAACGCACTGGCCTTATCGCATCAATTAAAGTCGGCAATGGTTTGGTTGGTCGTGTCATCAACACACTCGGCGAGCCTATCGACGGCAAAGGCCCGATCGCGGGTGAATTGTTTGAAATGCCATTGGAACGTAAGGCGCCCGGAGTTATTTTCCGTGAGCCAGTGAAGGAACCATTGCAAACAGGTATCAAGGCTATCGATGCGATGATCCCAATTGGCCGCGGACAACGTGAACTGGTGATTGGCGACAGGCAAACAGGCAAATCGGCCATTTGCATCGACACGATCATTAATCAAAAAGAATTTTACGCCGCAGGCAAACCGGTATATTGTATTTATGTTGCCATCGGCCAAAAAGCTTCGACGATTGCAGGTGTAATGAAGACGCTGCAAGACAACGGTGCGCTGGCTTATACCACGATCGTTGCTGCGTCTGCATCCGATCCGGCACCTCAACAGTTCTACGCTCCGTTTGCCGGGGCAGCAATCGGCGAATTCTTCCGCGATACGGGACGGCCTGCATTGATCATTTATGACGATCTTTCCAAACAGGCAGTTGCTTATCGGGAGGTGTCGTTGTTGTTAAGAAGGCCTCCTGGCCGCGAAGCGTATCCCGGTGATGTGTTTTATTTGCATAGCCGGTTATTGGAACGCGCCGCAAAGATCATTACCAACGACAAGGTGGCAAGTCAAATGAACGATCTGCCTGATAGCATCAGGCACCTGGTAAAAGGCGGTGGTTCCCTAACAGCCTTGCCGATCATTGAAACGCAGGCGGGTGACGTGTCCGCATATATTCCTACCAATGTGATCTCCATTACCGACGGACAAATATTCCTCGAAGGCAATCTTTTTAACTCGGGCATCCGTCCCGCAATTAACGTGGGCATTTCGGTAAGCCGCGTCGGTGGAAATGCACAGATAAAGTCGATGAAGAAAGTGGCCGGGACACTAAAGCTTGACCAGGCTTTGTTCCGTGAGATGGAAGCTTTTTCAAAATTCGGTGGAGACCTTGATCCTGCAACAAAAGTTGTGATCGATAAAGGCACACGTAATGTAGAGATCCTTAAGCAGCCACAATATTCTCCCTACCCGGTTGAAAAGCAGGTGGCGATCATTTATCTTGGAACTCAGGGATTGTTGCGCGATGTGGCCGTTAAGAACGTGAAGGCGTTCGAGGAGCACTTCCTTATGGAAATGGAAACTAAGCTGCCGCACGTTATGGCGGAATTTAAGAAAGGCAATTTACCGGAAGACGGGGTAAACCAAATGGTTGAATTAGCGCAAGGAATTATCCCGGCGTATAAGTAGAATCTTCTTTAATTTATATTTTTAAAGCAGCCCGACAAATTCAGGGCTGTTTTTTATTACTCGTATGGCAATTCTGTCACCTCCAACTGATGACCAGCACCCAACTTCAAACCTCAAACGTCAAACATCAAACCTCAAACGTCAAACATCAAACGAAGTATATTGCACCTCATGGCGAAGGCGAGTAAGGGAAAAAAAGACGTACCCGTAATCCTTGTTACAAACGATGATGGCGTTTCTGCTCCCGGCATACAAACATTGGTTGAAGCGGTAAAAGAGCTTGGGAAAGTGGTTGTCGTAGCCCCGGATAAACCGCAGAGCGGGATGGGACACGCGATCACTATCGGTCATCCGCTACGATTAACACCGGTGCAGGTTTTTGGTGAAATAGAAGCGTATCAATGCAGCGGCACACCGGTTGATTGCGTGAAGCTTGCCGTAGACAAAGTGTTGCACCGAAAGCCCGACATGTGTTTGAGTGGCATCAATCACGGAGCTAATCACTCTATTAATGTGATCTATTCAGGAACCATGAGCGCGGCCCTGGAAGCATCTATCGAAAGCATTCCCAGCATTGGCTTTAGTTTGCTCGATTATAGCATCGAGGCCGATTTTAGTGGAGCTGCCTATTATGCTAACCTGCTGGTAAAACAACTGCTCACAAAAAAGATCGACAAACATCTTTGCCTTAATGTAAATATTCCGCCGGTAAAAAAGGAGTTATTAAAGGGTCTTAAGATCTGCCGGCAGGCATATGCGAAATATGAAGAACGATTTGACGAACGCCACGATCCGAGCGGAAGAAAATATTATTGGCTTACCGGCGAATTCCAGAATTTTGATACGGGCAGGGATACGGACGTATGGGCATTGGAAAATAATTATATCAGCGTAGTGCCGGTGCAGTTCGATCTCACCAACCACAAGCTGAAAACTAAAATGCAAAAAGTTTTAACCCGCAGGCATTGAAACGTAATTCTCTTTTGTTCGGAATCATTCTCGGCCTTATTGCGCCCATTCTTGGCATGCTCGGTTATTACTTTTGGAAATTTTACCCGACATATTCGCTGGGCGCTTTTTTCGACGTGATCTTTTCAAACAAAAGTATCCTGTCAGGTCTTTCGACGTTTGCACTGTTTGCCAACGTTGTGCTGCTGACACTGTATCTCAATACACGACGCGATGAAACGGCGAAAGGTATTTTTCTTATCTCTTGTGTCTACGCGATAGCTGCGATCGTTCTCAAACTGTTCATTTAACGTGGTTATGTTCAGCGGATTTGAACTGCCCTTTGCAGCGCTAACTTCAAGCAGCAGTTCAATGCACGGTTTTTGCTTGGTTTAATGCCAATCCTTATTTCAGAGATCATGAAAAACACGACCGTGCAAATATCAAACAACGAAAAAGATCAACGATTTGAAATGCCCGTTGGCGATGGCTTAGCCGTTATTGTTTATCGATGGCAAAATGGAAAGCTGGCGCTGATGCACACCGAAGTGCCGCCGGAGGCTGAAGGGAAAGGGATTGCCGCAAAGCTTGCGAAATTTGCATTCGAACAGGCAAAGCAACAACAGAGAAAAGTTTTGGTATACTGTCCTTATATCTCATCCTACCTCAGGCGCCATCCCGAATATGACGAACTTGTCGAAAGGGACTATAACAAGTAATAGACTTCTCGCACTACTTTTATAACTTTTTAGCGGAAGATTTACGTGAGATTACAAATTTGCGTGTTAAGAATCTCCGCTACGGCAGGAATCTAAGCGCATGAAGTATTACATTATTGCAGGTGAAGCAAGCGGGGACCTGCATGGCAGCAATCTTATAAAAGAATTACTCCGACTGGATGCCGGCGCCGGGATCCGTTGTTGGGGCGGCGATCTTATGCAGGCGGCGGGTGGGACACTTGTTAAACACTACCGCGACCTGGCTTTCATGGGCTTTGCGGAGGTTGCGATGAATCTTAAGACCATCCTTAGCAATCTGAAATTTTGTAAAGAAGATGTTCTGAGGTTCAAACCGGACGTGCTCGTTCTGATCGATTATCCCGGTTTCAATTTGCGGGTGGCCAAATGGATGTGGGAGATAAGAAATAAGGGTTTAGAAAGAAGGAATGAGAAAGGAAACAATTCGTCACCTCTCACAAAAATCATCTTCTACATTTCGCCGCAGGTGTGGGCGTGGAAGGAAAGCCGCGTCCCAAAGATGAAAAAGTACATCGATAAGATGATCGTGATCCTTCCATTTGAAAAAGATTACTATAAAAACAAATGGGATTGGGATGTTGAATACACTGGTCATCCTTTAGTACAGGTGATCGATCATTTCAAGGAGGCAAATCAAACCTCAAACCTCAACCCTCAAACCTCAAACATTGTAGCGCTATTGCCGGGCAGCAGAAAGCAGGAGATCGCAAAAAAGCTTCCCATCATGCTCGAAGTAAGTAAGTCATTCCCTGATCACCAATTCGTGGTCGCAAAGGCTTCAGCTTTGGACGACGAATTCTACGCCGGCTTCATGCATTTATATACCAATGTCTCCTCAGTAAAAAACAAGACCTACGAGTTATTGATGCAGGCAAAAGCTGCATTGGTTACCAGTGGCACAGCGACCCTTGAAACCGCTTTGTTTGAAGTTCCTGAGGTTGTATGCTACAAGGGCGGCAACATCAGTTACCAGATCGCGAAACGGCTGGTGAAAATAAAATACATAGCGCTGGTCAATCTCATCATGAATAAGCCTGTCGTAAAAGAGTTGATCCAGGATGACCTAACTGTTGAAAATTTAAAAGATGAGTTATCGCAATTGCTTAACGATCCGGAACGACGGAGACAACTTCAACAGGATTATCATGAATTAAGGCAAATGCTTTCTGCCGGCGGCGACGCCTCTGCCAATGCTGCACGTATTATCTTCAACTTTTCTTCAGCATAAATCTTTAACAAACCGGTTACCATCGTTTTTCGTTATTTACAGTAGCTCAATAAACACAACATGAAAAAAGCTCCCGGAATTTTTATCATCTTGCTTGGGATAGGGTTAGCATCGTGCGGGCAGCCACCGCAACAAAAGTTTGCGGTGACCAAAACAGCGGACGAATGGAAAAAGATCCTTACCCCGGACCAGTACTCGGTCAGCCGGGAAGCTGGCACGGAGCGGCCGTTTACCGGGGAATACTGGAATAACCATGAAAAGGGAACATACTATTGCGTATGCTGTGGCGTGCCGTTGTTCAGTAGTGAAACAAAATTTGAAAGCGGTACCGGCTGGCCAAGTTTTTATGCACCTTTAAGTAAGAAGTATGTTGGAGAAAGAGAAGACAACTC
>DASQJI010000076.1:0-2802 GCA_035631175.1 Parafilimonas sp. | reverse complement strand
ATATGTAGCTCATGTTGCGTTCGCTCCAGCTCAATTGTTTTACTGGCTAGTTGTTCTTTCAGTTCGACATCGGGTGACTGCAGTTCGCCTTGTGTATCGTCCATTTTATCGATTGGAATGACGAAGGTAAATTTACTGTGTTCTTTTTCTCCCGCGCCAGTTTATTTCAGCTCGTTGAAGTGAAGGTGTCAGACACTTTTCAAGTGTCAGACACGTCGCTCAGCGAAGGTTTCGCAGTAACGTTTGCTTCGTCCGCTTCCTCGTCAGACAGTGTGCCGGCACCCGCTAATTGCACTTCAAGCATGTCTTTCTGATCTGCTTTTTTCTCAAGCCATTTCAATCCCCAATGTAAGATGATGGGAATGCAAACCGGGACAAGCCTTGACACAAGCGGAAGAAAAAAGGAAATAATAAATGCGACCAGGAACACGAGGGGAGTTACCAGGCTTCTGTATAACCCAAGCTCTATCCTTGCGCGCGAGATCCTGCGTGTCAGCAGGTCGCGGCGCGGATTGCTTACATACAGCCAAAGCCAGCAATTCATTAACCCGGTGAAACACATATTCGCTACATAAATTCCATAGGGCAGGGTCATCGCCGTATTTGAGCCAAACTCGCCCACCAGGCCGGAGCTAAAAGGAAGCAACACAACGGAGAAAAGAAAAGCAAGATTTATCCAAACGAGTGAGATGGTATAATTTTTTGCATATCCAAAAATGCGATGGTGCACTAACCAATAGTGGCCGATAATACCGAAGCTGATGAGGAAGCTTAAAAAATCGAGCGAATTATTAGAAAGATAATTCCACAATTGACTATCAGTTTGAATATGCAATGAATGATCAGGCACTTTGATCTCTATTATCAGCAATGTGATACAGATCGCAAAAATGCCATCACTGAAAAAAAGAAATCTTTCCAACTGGAACTGGATCCTTGAACTGTCATGCCTCGGTTGATGCATACAAATGGTTTGATGTTGTTAAGCTTTCATTTACGCCGTAAATTTAAAAAGAGCTTTTCAGTTTCTCGTTTTCCGGTTTGCGGTTTTGCAGGCCTTTGTAAGAGTGCCTCCATTTCCGCGGTTCGCCAGGGATTGGCCACCGGCGATGTTCAAGAAAGCTGTCATGCCGGCAACTGTATTATGAACTCAGTCCCGCCACTTTCTGCTGTTTCCGCCTTTATCTCTCCACCATGTGCCTTGATAATATCATAACTTAAACTCAAACCCAAACCTGTGCCCTGTCCGGTTGGCTTTGTGGTGAAGAAGGGCTGAAAGATCTTATCAACGATGTTTTGTGGGATGCCGGAGCCGTTGTCTTTTACAGAAATTTCAATCCTATCATTCAGCTTTTTTGTGGCAACTGTGACGGTGGGGACGTAAGGCGCGCTATTAGCGTCGAGCTGTAAGCTGCGAGCTACGAGCTTTTCACTCACTGCATCCGCCGTCGCCGGGGCTTTCGCGGACACGGCGTAAAACGCATTATTGTACAAATTCAGCAGCACTCGTCCGATATCCTGCGGAACTACGTTCAATTTGTTCTGGGGTAATGACAACGCCGGATCGAAATGTGTTTCCAGGGCGACGGTGAAAGACTTATCCTTTGCGCGCATCCCATGATAGGAAAGGCGCAGGTATTCATCCGCGAGTGCGTTGATGTCTGTCGGCTCGCGTTGACCGGTGCTCGTTCGTGAATGTTGCAACATACTCTTCACGATCGAACTTGCCCGCCTGCCATGAAGCGTTACCTTTTCTTCGTTTACCTCAAGATCGTCCAGGACATCATTCTCTAGTTCGAGATCTCTTTTATCAAGCGGCTTCCGGTGCTCCGCTTTCAGCTCCCTTATCAACTCCGCATTTACTTCAGAAAAATTATTCACGAAGTTGAGTGGGTTCTGTATTTCGTGTGCGATGCCGGCAGTCAACACGCCGAGCGAAGCCATTTTTTCAGATTGAATGAGCTGTGCCTGTGTTAGCCTGAGCTCGTTCAAGGCGCTTTCCACTTTTTCTTTTTGCTGCTGCAGTAAAATGTTTGCCGCCTGTTTTTGCCGGTTATTACGCCAAAGTAAAACTGCAATTATCAACAACACCAGCGCGGCGGCTATTACGACAATTAGCCGTACCCTGTTTTGATATTTTAATTGAGCCGTTTCGATGGACTGCTGTCGTTGCTGTTCGCTGAACTTAAGGTCCTGCAGTTTTCTCACTTGCGCCACATTAAACAAACTGTCCTTTATGGCAATGCTCAACTCCTGGTAATAAAACGCGCTGTCGAAGACCTTTTTGTTTTTAAACACACCGCTTAGAAAGCTGGTGATGTCGAGCACCTGTTTAAAAAAGCGTCCTTGTTTTGCCAGTGTCAAACCTTTAAGTGCATAGGCAATTGCGGAATCAGGAATGGATCTCTCATCAAAAACCTGCGCCAATCCATAATAATTTGAAACAAGCACTTCATTGTCTTCAATTGCCTCTGCATAAGGAATACTCAGCCGATAATAGTTGTCAGCACGCGTTGTGTCGTGCGCCGCTAAGTATATCTCTGCATATACATTTAAGATGGCAGCCGGCATATCTTTATCATGTAACTGCTGCATCAGGTTGTACGCTCGCCTGATGTAAAGTAGTGCTGAATCCTGCCTGCCCATGCGTGAATAAGCAGAAGCGAGCGAATAATTATCATACAACAAGGCAGAACTGTCCTTCGCCTTTTCATCAACGTCTTTTGCTTTGAAAAGATAAAACAAGGCGTGTTTGTAATCCTGGTCTTCCACATACACGCCGGCAATATTGTAATAAGCAAC
>DASQJI010000075.1:0-2882 GCA_035631175.1 Parafilimonas sp. | reverse complement strand
AAAATCGTTCCTGTTTTCGACAAAAAAAGCGTTTGCATGCAGCGGCTTGATATCATTGATCAGGTCAGCGGCTGAAATATCCTTTGTCGTCGTGCCCCCCGCATAAAAGATCTCACTCATCCAAATTTCATCCTGCGGCCTTAATGCTGCAGCAATTTCTTTTACGAAATCTTTGCGCAGGAACTTTGTTGGGCCGTAGCCATGTGGCTGAAACCACGCGATGAGTTTTGACGCTACAGGCTGGCAGGCGCGGATACTCGCTGCGCATTTAGCAGGGTTGTGCGCGTAATCATCGATCAGCCAAATTCCATTTTTATTTCCGATCACCTGGTGTCGCCGATAAATACCTTGATAATTTTTTAAAGCCTGCGCGCACACCGATAGATCAACACCTGCGATGTTCGCTGCGCTGCTTGCCGCCAAAGCGTTTTCCATGCTGTGCTTTCCCATCGCATTTACAGTGAACGGTACTCCATTTATTGAAAACGAGATGGTGAATCCGCGTTGCTGAAAATCCGTTGCGATGTAGCCGGCAGGAATATTTTCGTCTGAGGAAAAATCTTGCCTTGCGTCCTGAGAAAGAGCTGCTGTTAATATATGCGAGCGGTTGACTAAAAATTTTTTGCTGTTACTTCTAAAGACGGTGAATAGTTCAATCAATTCAGGAAGGTCCTTATGGTCTTTGTCGATGTTTAATAACACGCCAACTTCCGAATGATAATGTATAATGCTGCCATCGCTTTCATCAGCTTCAATTATCAGCCATTCGCCTTTGCCGTTTTTCGCGTTCCCGATTTCACCCTGCTTTATCAGGCGTACCAATCCGGCACCTGTAATAAGATTAGGCTCGAGGCCGGCACGATCTAATATTTCAAACAGCATCGCCACCGTCGTACTTTTTCCCGATGTGCCACCGATTGCGATCGTTTTTTTACTGCTGCATATTAAAGCGAGTATTTCGCTTCGCTTAATGATGGGAATGCGCAGTTGTTTTGCCTTCACTACCTCTGCGACGGTATCTTCAATTGCTGCTGAGACCACCACCAGTTCTGTATTATGATCAATGCCGGACGCATTTTGTTCAACGCAAAGAATTCCAAGAGCCTCAAGTTTGTTCCTTGTTTCGTTGAACGATCCATCCTTGAAAAAGCGGTCGCTACCGCTTACGTTTTTGCCAATGCCTTTAAGATATTGCGCGATCGCACTCATGCCGGCACCCGCAATGCCGATAAAAAAAACGTTTTGAAAATCATCTAAAGACGAGATCATAATAACGCCGGCAATATAATGCACATCGACGAAAGCTTTGAAACGCCTCAGCAGTTAAAATGACGCGCCTAATGCGCTAATGGCAATTCGACGAAGAACGTAGTGCCTCTTCCCGGTTCTGTCTCGAACCAGATCTTGCCATTCGCTTTCTCAACTATGGCTTTGCAGATCGCAAGACCAAGCCCGGTGCCAGATGATTTGGTAGTGAAATTGGGATCAAAAATTTTCGACTGCAAAGATCGTTCTATACCGTGTCCCTTGTCGCTCAAAGAGATCACCACATTGCCGTTTTGCGCGAACTGGTTTATAGAAATGTATGCAGTCTTATTTTCTGTCGAAGCTTCGAGCGCGTTCTTGATCAGGTTTGTGAACAGCCGGTTTATCTGCGTCTTGTCAGACATGATATCGAAATTCCTTTTTTCATGTTTCCACCTGATCTGAAGATGTGAGTCCGCATTATACAGGTTCACAAGCGCATGAATAACTTCGCTCACATCAAAGCGCTCGGGTTTAATGTGTTCTATGTTTGCAAATTGAGAGAAGTCGCCGGCAATCTTCGAAAGCTGATCGATCTGTTCGACGAGTGTGGAGGCAACATTTTGTGAAAGTTCGCGCGTATTCGGTGCATTGTTTTCAATTGCGCGCTGCAGGTATTGAACGCTTAGTTTCATAGGTGTCAGCGGATTTTTTATCTCGTGTGCAACTTGCCTTGCCATTTCGCGCCACGCTCCTTCGCGTTCGCTCTTTGCGAGTGCATTAACGCTTTGTTCGAGTTTCTTGACCATCTTGTTGTATTCATCAACCAAAACGCCGATCTCATCTTTACCTTTCCATTCAATTTCCTCGTTGGTGTGCCCAATGCTGATATCTTTCATCTTATTGCCGATGAGCTCAAGCGAAGAAGTGATTCGGCCTGTGAGGGTGACAGCGATCGCGCCGGCGAAAATGAAAATGAGTGCGTTCAGAATAATTAACGTTACGAGGAAGTCGGATATCTCTTCCTGCAACTCACTGTGCGAGCTCAATGACGGAATATTTAAATAAGCAATGGTCTCATCATTTTCATCTTTAACGGGCATGTAAATACTTTGATACTCGAAATTTCCTATCTGTTCGGTGTGAACAAACTTTGTGCTGTGCCGGTAATGCATTTCATAAAAAGCGTCCGGATCTATCTTATTGCTCAGGACTGACTTATTATAGATGGACGATTGGGAAGTCACCATCAGGCTTCCATTCTTCGCGTAAAAATTTATGTCGGTGTTATGCAGCATAGCGATGTCTAATATCTTTTTTTCAAAATCGCTGCCGGCACCGAAATCACTGATATCAAAAATATCATCCGGGATCAACTGCGATTTCATGGTCTGCTGGATCTCATTTACGAGTACCTGCGCAGTTTTGAACAGTTGATCATAAGTGCTCTTGTCGAACCGGGCAATGAAAAACGAAATCGTTACCGCTCCAATAACGAGGAATGAAAAGATGCTCACGCCGATGATGGTTGTCTGGATCTGCGTTCGAATGTTGAAACGAAAAAGGTTTCCGATCTGAAATCCGTTATTTGGGATACGCCATATCCCTCTGCTTTTGTGCACGGCAAAAGCCAGCAT
>DASQJI010000074.1:0-2241 GCA_035631175.1 Parafilimonas sp. | reverse complement strand
GCGACTTTTTTTATATCACCAATATCATCTGCAACATACAACGGGTCCTTTCCTCCCATCTCACATTGGCAGGGAACCATTTTTGATGCAACTTGTTGGTAAATGTATCGGCCGGTTTTGTACGAGCCGGTAAAAAAATATCCGTCAAACGGAAGATCCAGCAGAGCTTGTCCGACATCAGCAGCGCCGGTCGCAACGATAAAAACATTTTCCGGTACGCCGGCTTGCCGCAGCAGTTTTGCAATTTCCAGGCCGGTTAGTGTGGCATATTCAGAAGGTTTGTACATGACTGCATTACCAGCGATCAATGCGGGTACAAAAACATTTATGCCGACCAGGTAAGGATAATTCCAGGCAGAAATGTTACAAATGACACCGAGCGGTTCATAAGAAATTTTTTCTTCCATGCCATTGGTGGCACTCATTACCTCATCAGATAAGTATTTGCTTGCATTGTCTGTGAGCCATTGTATCCTTGCTCTTCCCCCTTTTATTTCATTGCCGGACTGCTGCAACGGCTTGCCAACCTCCGATGTCAAAACATTCGAAAGCGGTTCTATATGCGTTTCGAGCAACGCCGAAAAATTTTTGATCACTGCGATCCTTTCCTCGAGCGATCTTTTTTGCCAATCGCTTTCCCCCGACCGCAGCACGTCAAATTTTTTTTTAAGCGTTTCGTGCGTGTCTTCTGGCACTTCGCCAATGATCTCTTCGTTGGCCGGGTTAATGATCTGCATCGGTGCTTCTTGTTGTGTTTCGTACTTCTTCGAGGAATCGTTCTTTGATCTTTTGGGAAAAAGGATTCTGATCTTTATCCTGCATTCTTTCCGGGTGCCATTGCACGCAAAGCATGAAGCCCTTTCCTTCTTTGTTTTTGAATTCGAGCCCTTCAATGATCTGCTCTGCATCGTCATCATGAGCGTTCGCCACCAGGTTGTCTCCAATATGATCCGGATCGATTGCCTGGTGATGAGCACTGTTCACATGTCCTGAAAGAGAACCCGCAATGTTTGATAACAACGTATCATGTTGCGCGATGATCGTGTGTTCTTTATCTTTTTCTTCCTTGCGATGTTTTACGTTATGATGTTGCAAGTCCTGTATAAGCCGTCCTCCTTCCAAAACATTTATCAATTGCATGCCGCGGCAAATGCCGAGCACGGGCAGCTTGTGCTTTTGGGCATGACGATAGATCTTTTCTTCAAAAATATCGCGCGGCAGTTGAAGTGATGACGGGCTATTCTCATAAATTGTTTTACCGTTATAAAAAGAAGGATGCACATCCACGCCGCCTGTAAGGATAAAGGCATCGCAACTTTGAATATCGTTAACATTATCTTTCTCGAATGATAACTCAACCAACTCCACGTCATCTCCGAGCTCTTCTTTTGTGAACCAGTTCCAATAATTCTGAAAATGAGTGCTTGTAAAACTTATGCCTATTTTCTTTTTCATTTTTCGGCGTCTTTCTATAACGCTTTCCGGTACAAATTTCTAAAATCTTCACGGTTCACCGGCTTCGGATTATTGGGATGCGCAAAGTCTGCCAGCGCGAGATCGGCCAATGTTTCGATGTGTTCTTCTTTAACGCCAATTGCCGACAGTTTATGAGGAATATTGATTTTTGAATTCAAGTCGAATAAATATTTCACCACACCATCGCCTGTTTCATCCTTTAATTCGAGTGTTCGCGCAATGCGTTTGAACTTATGCTCAAATCCTTCAATATTAAATTCCATTCCATACGGAATATTAACTGCGTTTGCAAGGCCATGATGTGTGTCGAGCAATGAAGACAGCGGATGGGCAAGTGAATGTACAACACCCAAACCTTTTTGAAATGCGACCGCACCCATCAACGAAGCGATGAGCATTTTACTTCTTGATTCAATGTCGGGTTCGTTCACCGCTTTTTCAAGCGATTGATTGATGAGCGAAATTCCTTCCAAAGCAATTCCTTCACACATCGGATGCGGCATTTTTGCAAGGAACGCCTCCATGTTATGAGTAAGTGCATCCATGCCAGTTGCCGCTGTAATAAACGGAGGCAACTCCATCGTCAACAATGGATCAACAAAAACGATTTTCGCAAGCAGTTTGGGGGAGAAGAGAATCTTTTTCTGATGCGTTTCATCGTCCGCTATGATCGCGCTTCTGCCCACTTCGCTGCCTGTGCCTGCAGTGGTTGGTATTGTTATAAAGTGAGGTACATCATTTGTCACATACACATCTCCGCCGATA
>DASQJI010000073.1:0-5840 GCA_035631175.1 Parafilimonas sp. | reverse complement strand
CTCCCGCTTAAGACCTCATCTTTTTGCGGGATCAAAATTTCTGAAGGGTTGCTGACCATCCTCATACCGTTGCCCATCATTTCATAGATGCCAAGCTCAGCAGTGCTGCCAAAACGATTTTTTACAGTTCGTAAGATTCTGTAGGCATAATGTTGATCGCCCTCAAACTGTAACACCGTATCAACCATGTGTTCAAGAATTTTCGGTCCCGCGATCATTCCATCTTTTGTTATGTGGCCGATCAAAAAAACGGGTGTTTGAGTTTCTTTCGCAAATCGTTGAAGACTCGCTGCGCATTCTCTTACCTGCGTAATGCTGCCGGGAGCGGCGTCAACGTTATCTGACTGTAACGTTTGAATTGAATCGACAATGACAAGAGAAGGATCCAGTTTTTTGATTTCGGAAAATATCACTGACAACGAAGTCTCTGTAAGTATATAGAAGTTTTCATTTTGAATGTTCAGCCTGTTCGCGCGCATCTTGATCTGCTTTTCACTTTCTTCTCCGCTTATGTATAAAACGATAATGTTTTGAAGAAGTAACGCATCCTGCAGCAACAAAGTGCTCTTGCCAATTCCCGGTTCGCCTGCGATCAGGATCAAACTGCCTTCAACAATCCCACCTCCTAATACGCGGTTGAGCTCATGATCAGTTGTTATAACGCGTTGCTCTGTGATGTTCTCGACTTCATCCAGCAATTTTGCTTTGGTCGTTTGTCTTTCTCCCGACATCTCTTTCCAAAGATTTTTTTCGCGCTGATTTCTCTCAATCACTTCTTCGATAAAAGTGTTCCAGGTATTACAAGCGGGACATTTTCCCAACCATTTTGCGCTTTCATATCCGCAGCTAGAACAAAAGAAGGCAGTTTTAACTTTACTCATCTCATAAAGATAATTCGATTGCATGCAAACCGCCAGGTATGAAACAATGGCGAGAATGTATCGTGCAGGCGGTTAGATAAAACTCATTATTTGCTTAAATAAAAAAGGCCGGCATGACTACCGACCTTTTACTTACTAACCCATTAAATTCTGCCACTAAATTACAATAATGAGCTACATTACAAAATAAATTTTTGAGGTTGTTGAAAACTTTTTATTGATCTAACCCAGGGACCTTGAGCGGCCGTTGGACAGAATGTCGCTCTCATTGGCGCGTAAACCGATTCAAGCCGTCAGCTTGTCGTTTTAATTCTTAACAAGAACGTTTGTATCTACTGATTTTGAAATGGTTATAAATTTGCTGAAGAAAAGATAAACGCTTAAAAATGAGCTCAATATTCTTACTATCCCTGCTTTTTATGGGAATTAGCTTCCTGGTCTCAGCCACCCTGAAAAACAAATTTTTGCAGTACAGCCAAATGCCTTTATCACAAGCTTTGACAGGTAAAGAGGTCGCTGAAAAGATGCTAAGGGAGAATGGTATTTATGATGTAAAAGTTACCTCTTCAGACGGCTATTTGACCGACCATTATAATCCACTTACAAAAACCGTCAACCTCAGCGCCGATGTCTATAACGGTAAGAGCATAGCGTCCACCGCTGTTGCTGCGCATGAGTGCGGGCATGCGGTGCAGCATGCGACCGCTTATAGATGGCTGATGCTGAGAAGCCGGTTGGTTCCATTTGTTCAGTTTAGTAGCAACATCGTCCAATGGATATTGCTGGCTGGTATTATAATGATCAAGGCGTTTCCGGCATTGCTATTGATCGGCATCGGTTTGTTTGCGCTCACGACGCTCTTTGCGTTTATTACTCTGCCCGTGGAATACGATGCCAGTAACCGGGCGCTTGCCTGGCTGGAACGGACCGATGTTACATTACCGCAGGAACATGCGAAGGCGAAAGATGCATTGAACTGGGCGGCATTGACTTATGTGGTTGCAGCGATAGCATCGTTAGCCATACTCCTCCAATATATTATGATATATTCAAACGGAAGACGGCGATAAGTATATCAGAAAGCCCGGTCATAGTTCCCTGGTCATCCAAATGCCGCAAACGGCGTGACCGCAGTTACCGAGCGGATGGTCGATGTATTTGAAACCTAGCTTTATGTAAAGTCCGACGGCATCCATAAGTTCCGTCATGCTTTCCAGGTACACGTGGGTGTAACCTTTCCCTTTTGCCCATGCGAAACATTTTTCAAGAAGAGAGCGGCCCAAACCGGTGCCTCGTGCCTCTTTCAGCAAGTATAGTTTTACAAGTTCGCAATAACCTTCCGGAAGGCCGTCTGTTGCATAGATGCCGCCGCCGCCAACCACTTTGCCATCCAACTCAGCCACAAAATATTTTGATCGTGGTTTTTCAAAGACGCCGTGGATATTGTCCGTCGACGATTCAAAATAAGCGGTGCCCGGTTTATCAGCGTTGAACTCCTTAAGCACATGCCGTACGATGAATGCAAGGCTTTCATTGTCGCCGGGCTCGATATTTCGAATGATTGCTGCCATCAATTTACGATCAGAACCGGGATGGTTAACTTATGTCGTACCTGGTTTACCGTGGCGCCATATAGAACGTCTTTCAGCCCAGTGTGCCGATGAGCTCCCATGACCAAAATATCAGCACCGTACTTCTTAACGATTCTAACGATCTCACTCACCCTGCTTTGGTAGCCGATCTCAGTATCGACATTGTATCCCATTTGCTTCATTTGCGAAGCAAGCGCTTCAAGACGTTCTTTGTCTTTAATCGTTTCAATATCATCTGTTGCCGTTCCGGAGAAACTTGCAGAAACGGTTTCCACGATATGGACAAGAAGATATGAAGCCTCCAATTCCCCCTGCTTTATTGCATGTGCGATCAGTTTCTCATCCATCCTATTGAAATCGAGCGCGACCGCCACGCGTTTGAACGGCTGTACCGATAACTGGTGCAACTGCGGTATCTCGCCGTGAATGCTCTCGCTTCGTTGCGTCTTTCTTCTTGAATAAAACGGATATATGGTCATCATTACGAACAACCAGGCAAATAATATGGCGGCAATTGAAATAAGAACTTTCAGAAAAATCTGCCCGTCTTGTGCAAATACTCCCAACATCTCATTTACAACCAATCGTACATTTAAAAAGACCAGGAAACCCGCCACGCACCATGCGACAATTTTTGTGGGAAGCTTGATTGCAAACTGGCCCATACTTACTTTGTCACTTACAAAATGGATCAGAGGAATGATCGCAAAGCCTAACTGCAGGCTCAATAGTACCTGGCTCAGCACGAGCAGGTCATCAACCTTCTGTTCCCCATAAATTGAGATCACCACTACGGCAGGAATCATCGCAAGTAACCGGGTGAGTAGCCTTCTGAGCCAGGGATTTATTCGCAGATGCAAGTATCCTTCCATCACGACCTGCCCGGCAAGGGTGCCGGTGATGGTTGAGCTTTGTCCCGAAGCGATAAGGGCAACCGCAAAGAGAATTGGTGCGAGCTTAGTTCCGAGCATTGGTTGCAGCAACCGGTGCGCGTCTTCGATCTTTGCCACAGATGATTGTCCATGAAAATAAAACACGGAAGCAGCCAGGATAAGAATTCCGGCATTTACAAAAAAAGCTGCATTCAAAGCAATGGTGCTATCAATGAAGTTATATTTCAATGCCTTTTTGATCCCATGCTGATTGTTTCGGATCTTTCTTGTTTGCACCAAAGCCGAATGGAGATACAGATTATGCGGCATGACGGTGGCTCCAATGATACCAACAGCTATATACAATGCCTCATTGCTTAAAGGCGTAGGAATGAACCCCCTGATCAGTTCACCGGCTTCCGGCTTTGCCAGGAATATCTCAACCAGGAACGAACAGCCGATGATCAAAACAAGCGAAATGATAAAGGCTTCCATCGCACGAATACCTTTCTTCTGTAAGTAAAAAAGCAGAAACGTGTCGAGCACGGTGATCAAAACGCCATATACCAGCGGCAGCCCTGTTAGCAACTCAATACCAAGCGCCATTCCGAGGACTTCTGCCAGGTCACACGCCGCGATCGCAAACTCGGCCAAAACATACAGGCAGAAATTTGTAAGTGGGGGATAGACTTCGCGGTTTGCCTGTGCAAGATCTTTTCTTCTAACAATGCCAAGTCGTGCGCTTAGGGATTGGAGGAGTAGCGCCATCAAATTGCTCATCAATAAAACCCAGATAAGGGTATATCCGAATTTCGCGCCGCCCTGCAAATCGGTCGCCCAGTTCCCCGGATCCATATACCCGACACTTACGAGGTACGCAGGACCGAGGTAGGGAAGGAATCGTTTCCAGCCCTTGCGTTGCTGCGTTACATCTACCGTTTCATGAACGTCGCTTAATGAGTTTTGCACACCATAATTCATCATAGCAAAAAAATATTATAACGGGTTAACCTGTATTGCATTGGCCACTTGTTCACTAATGTGGATCGGCTGTCGGCTCCGTACCTTAACCTCAAGCGAATTGTCAAAATCGAGCCGCCGTTTTACTTCCACCTTTGTTCCGATGGTTATTTTTCTACTGCTTAAAAATGAGAGCAGATCACTTGACTCGCTTTTTACCGAGGTGATCACGGCAGCAGTATGTAACGGTAACGTGAACAGCGGGATCTGATCCTGCAGGTTGATCCTGCCGTTGCTGTCAGGTATTGGATCACCATGCGGATCAAATTTTGGATATCCAAGGAACGCATCCAGTTTGTCGACGAGTTTGCGGTTGCTCACGTGTTCAAGTTGTTCGGCAACTTCGTGAACGTCTTCCCAGCTAAACTGTAATTGGTCAACGAGAAAGTATTCCCAAAGCCGGTGTCTCCTGATTATTGCAAGCGCGGCCTTATTGCCGTCCCGGGAAAGCCGGAAGCCTTTGTAACGATTGTAGTTTACCAATCCCTTTGCCTGCAATTTCTTAAGCATGTCGGTAATAGAGGCTGGCTTTGTTTTGAGCCGTTCAGCTAATGCGTTGGTACTTACGGTATCATCCGCCCGCTGCAAGTGATAAATAGATTTGATGTAGTTCTCTTCAGCAATAGTAAAATTAGACAACACGTAAAAAAATTTTAGGCAAATCTAAAAATTATTTTTCAAGCGCGTTGTCTTTTTAAAATTATTTTTAACAAAAGAATCGTATGATGCGAATCTTCGCCATTAGTTTAGTGATCATTTCGTGTCTCGGCTGTAAGAATCAAGCGGACGAACTTTCAGGCGACAAGCCAGTTAAACCTGAAAATTTTTTGAAAGCTTTTCCATTCTTAAAAACTCCACTTGTTATTTCAGACACCGGTCTAATACATTTCGGCGACACAACCAATATCAGTTATTCGGTTTTCTCTCAATTTATTCCTGATTCCGTTTTGGCGGCGCAGCTAGGGGCACAGTCACAAAAGGCTATTATCCATCCGGTTGGTGCTATCCGTAACGATGACAACGACTACCTGTTAGCAAAATTCACTTTAGCTAAAAAGAATAAGCTGGTCGTTTTTGTATTAAGTACCGATCACAAATTTGTTACATCGCTTGCTCTCTTAACAGGGCATGAGCCCGGCGATCCTTACAATCGCAGTGTATCGGTCACAGTTGAACCCACATTCATCGTCAGGCAGGAAAAAGCCGGAAAAGATAACCAACTCTTATACACGCGGCATGGGTTTGCATTTAACAGTGCGTCAAAAAATTTTGATGAGGTAATGAATGAGTCGAACGAACAGCAAACTAATGATGTAATAAACCCGATTGATACCGTTCCGGCGACCAATAAGTTTAGCGGGGAGTATGTTCGGGACGGCAAGAACTTTATTTCTGTGAGAGATGGAAAGAATGCGGTGACCTATGCTTTTTTTCTGCACTTTGAAAAAAACAACGGCGAATGTACGGGTGAGTTG
>DASQJI010000072.1:0-5501 GCA_035631175.1 Parafilimonas sp. | reverse complement strand
CCGGGAAACATTTGATTTCTTACACAGCCTGGATATTTCTTACCTGCATGTATTCACATATTCAGAAAGAGACGATACAAAAGCACTCGGCATCAAACCTGTCGTTCCAATGCGCATTCGTCATGAACGCAATAAGATCCTTCGCAATCTTTCGTATCAAAAGATGCAATATTTCATCTCCCAGCACCGCGGAGAAAAAAGAAAAGTCTTATTTGAAGATCATAACAAGACCGGCATGATGGAAGGATACTCGGATAACTACATTCGTATCACTACGCCGTACCGGCAAGAATGGGCGAATCAGGTGGTGGAGTTTATGATTTAGGATTTGGGAATTAGGATTTAGGATTTGCCACCGCGATTTGATATTTGCATGAGTAAGAGTTGGATTTAGTATTCTACTTCGCAGTCAAGAGCCATTCACAATTGCCAATTCACAAGTCGTACTTAAGTCACTGCCTTTGTTGGTCGCTGACCAACAAAATGTAGTTAATGATCCGGTTTGATCACTCTTCGTAATTGATAACCACTAATCAGTATTGCAGGTCAAAGTTCAAGAGCCATTCACAATTGACAATTCACCATTCACAATTTCACCATTCACATTTCGTATCTTCAAGTCTTTAAAAATTACCTCAATGAAACTGTTCTACTCAGGAGCTTTTATCACGCTGTCCGCGTTCACTTCCTGCTTTAATCCATTTCACGAAACCATTCATGGTGACGGCCACATTACGACAACCGAACGCAATATTCAGTCGGTGCACGCAGTGAGATGCTCCGGCAGTTACGATGTGCAGCTTACGCAGGGATCACCGACTTCCGTGAAGATCGAAACTGATCAAAATCTGCAGTCATATATTGTAACGGATGTTAGTGGCGATGCGCTTACCATCCGCAGCAAGGAAGACGTGAACCTCGATCCCTCCGGGAAGATCAAGGTCTATATCACAACAGACAGGCTGGAAGAATTCAAATTAAGCGGCAGTGGTAATATAACGACGCAAAATAAATTTACCGGCGGCAGTCATCTCGACCTTGATATTTCCGGCAGCGGAGACATGCACTTTGATGTGAACACACCAGAGATCGACTGCAATATTTCCGGCAGTGGCAACATGTATCTTTCTGGAGAAACAAAAGAGGCTAAGATCGAGATCGCGGGTTCGGGCAACTACCACGCAGAAGATCTGAAAAGCGAAAATTCAACAGTAAAAATCGCAGGCACCGGAAATGCGTGGCTATTCGCGGAAAATACGCTCGACATCAACATTGCCGGTATGGGTGACGTAAGCTACAAAGGAAACGCTTCCGTAACGCAAAATATCGCGGGAACGGGGAAGATCAAGAAGATGGAGTGAGGGAGATTGCAGATTGTAGATTGCAGATTGCAGATTGGCCAAGTTACAATTTAATCTACTCTTAACGATTTGACGGCTTCAATTTGGTATTTTAAGTTTCGATTTTCAACAGCCCATTCACCATTGACCATTCACAATTCAAACGCGTCACTCATTCAACGGCTTGTCTCTCTTGACCATCTCATTTCTGTTCGCCATTTCCCAGGCGGTGTAAAAAACCAATTTCACCCTTTTCGCCATCAGTTCAAAATTGATCTTGTCAACGGTATCGGTTGGCCGATGATAGTCTGCATGCGTGCCATTGAAATAAAAAATAATGGGCACTCCTTTTTTTGCAAAGTTGAAATGGTCGCTACGGTAGTAAAAACGGTTGGGGTCTTTTGGATCGTTAAACTTTCTGTCCAGTTCAAGATGTGAATACATTTTATTTATACTGTCTGAAATGCGCTTCAGATCGGTACTTATTTTATGTTCACCGATGGTGTAAACGTAGTTCAACGAATCGCCGTATGTGCGTGTTGGATCTATACGACCGACCATGTCGACATTAAGATCGATGGATGTTGAATCAAGCGGGAAAACCGGGTGATCGGTATAGTAGGCGCTTCCCCACAAACCTTTTTCTTCTCCGGAAACGGTCATAAATACGATCGTACGTCGTGGTTTAATTCCTTTATCTCTTGCAGCTGCAAATGCTTCTGCGATCTCAAGAACGCTGCTAGTGCCGCTGCCGTCGTCGTCAGCGCCATAATAGATCACGGAATCCCGTTTGCCCAGGTGATCATAGTGAGCGGTAATAAAAACGTATTCGCTTTTTTTATCGGTACCGGGCAGCACACCGATCACATCTGTGCTTTGTAAGTTGTTTTGTGTTTTAGCAGCTGTGAATTCAAACTCGGTCTCATATCCTTTTCGCGCAAGACTGTGGAAGTCGGTGATCGTATCAGCACCTAAAATTTGTCGTGCAAGTTTTTTTGAGATAAACAATGCAGGGAAAGCATTTTTATTTCCAGGCGCATTATACATCATGCCTTTTCTTCTCGCGGCCGCACGTGGAAAAGTATCCGAAACGATAAGCAATCCATCCGCTTTATAACCCGACGCCAAAAGCGTCTTTCTCAGGATGGCGAAGTCTGAGTTTTCGTTGAGGTTGTGAGGAGCGATCATCACCCACTTGCCTTTCAGATCAAGGCTATCGTAATCATTGTGGGTTGAATCCTTAACGCCATCACCGGCAAAAACCACTAGCGGCGTCTTCCACGATCCGGAAGGAATGCCGGATCCCGCCGGCGCGAAATCGTCACCGAATGCAAATTCGGTGTTGTTTACAGTCACCGTGGCGGAGAGAAGTGAATCCTGGTAAACGGGAAACGGCATTTGATACTTGCCCGAATCACCTGGTGAGAGCTTCAGTTTTTTGAAATAGTCTTCAATGTATGTAGCCGCCTTCCGCTGGCCTTCTGTTGCAGTTTCACGTCCTTCCATTTCCGCACCGGCGATCACGCTTAGCTTTTCTTTGAGATCAGCCGGCGTGATCGTGGCTGCAAATTTTTCTGCCGCTTTATTTTGAGCGGTGAGATTGAGGCTAAGGATGATTGAAAAAAAGAGAAAGATCTTTTTCATGAATATCGGATGTTCGTATCTCTTTATGATTTTACCCTTCGCATCAACTCCATTCTTCCATCTCTTTTTTCTGCTCACGTTTATACACCCTGCCTGAAACATACACGCCAAGTTCGTACAAAGAAAATAGCGGAAGAAAGACGATCGTCTGGCTGTACCAATCTGGGCTGGGTGTAATAATAGCAGCAAGCACAAGAATAACAACAATCGCGTATTTGCGTGTGCGCTTCAAAAAATTTGGGGTGATGATGCCGATCTTGGTGAGCACATAAGCAAGCACAGGCATCTCGAATGCGATGCCGCAGCCTAAAATTAGATTTGTGAGATTGTCTATGTAATCATTAATGGTTGGTTTCGTTTGGATCATATTCAAACCGCTAACCTGGAACGTTGCAAGAAAGTTGAATGTAAAAGGGCCAAGAATAAAATAGCCGAACGCTCCTCCCAACAGGAAAAAGAATGACACCCAAAATATTACGAAGCGTGTTCCCTTCAACTCGCGTGGCTTCAGCGCCGGTTTCACGAATCGCCACAGTTCCCAAAAAATGTATGGAAAGGCGGCTATCAACCCGCCAATAAATGCGATGGAAAAACTTGCGAAGAACTGTCCGCCGAATGTGGTGGTTTGCATGTTGATGCTGACTGGTGGCAGGCAGAGATTATCGCCAAGACCAATGGCATGACTAAAATTGCAAATGCCACGATAGCTGATAAAATTAGGATTGATAGGCCCGGCGATGATGTTATCGAATACCCATTGGATCTTTATAAAAATAATGACTGCAAAAAATAAGATCGCGAGTAAGGAACGAATGATATGCCATCTTAATTCTTCGAGATGATCCACAAAAGCCATTTCCCCCTTGCCCTGGTTGCGCCGCCCGAAAAAGCCCTCCGTCATTCTTTCATTTTTGTTAAAGGGTACAAATGTACGCGGCGGCAAATAACCGCCGTCATTTAAAAATTTGAAACGGAAATTTTTAACGCAATACTTTCAGCTTGACCATTTCGATACGCGTTTCGCTTACGTTGAGGACATCAAATTCATAATTGTCGACGAAGATGCGTTCTTTAAGCTGAGGAATGGTTTCATACTGGTTGATAATGTAGCCCGATAAAGTTTCCGACTCGCTCTTAGGAAAGTCAAGGTCATATTTTTCGTTTAGGTAGTCGAGTTCAAGCCGGCCAGAAAAAATATATTCATTTTCCGCGATCTGCTTTTCAACGAATTCTTCTGTATCATACTCGTCCCTGATCTCACCAAAAATTTCTTCCAGCAGATCTTCCATCGTAACGATACCTGCTGTGCCGCCGAATTCGTCAACGACCCATGCGATGCTTTTTCTTTCTTTTGTGAACTTGTTCATAAGATCAGTTGCGCTCATGGTTTCGGGGACAACGGGAATTGGCAACAGGATCGAGCGCAGGTCTGAAGGTTTTTTGAAAAGATCAAGCTGGTGAATATAACCCTGGATATTGTCGATGTTCCCTTCATATACAACCAGTTTACTGAGTTTTGTATCTATGAATTGTTGCAGCGCCGTTTCAACAGAATCATCCAGCTCTAACGCTTCGATCTCTGTACGCGGAACGAGGCATTGTCTAACTTTCACGGACGGTAACGACAAAGCATTTTCGAACAACTCGGTATTTAATTCCTGAGAATCAGGAGCCTGTTCTTTTGTCTGCTGGTAAAAATGTTCCAGGTCAACTTTCGAAAAATGCTCTTTGTCTTTTATGCGAACATTGAACAGGTATTTCAAAATACCGTCAGCCAAATTCACAAACAATGATGAAATAGGATTGAACAGCCTGTAAAATACTTGTGCCACTGGTGCAAAGAAGCTCAGCAGGCTATCATTTTTGGCTTTGAAAATTGCTTTTGGAAGAAATTCACCGATCACCAACACCACGAAAGACGAAAGCGCCGTATCACATAGTAGCCTGATGTATTCATTTTCCAGGTGGAGCGGATTCCAAAGATCCATTCGCAAAAGCTCACTGAAAAGAATGCCGTAGATAACGAAGAAAATATTTACGCCAACGAGGCACGCGCCCAAAAACCTCGAAGGATTCTCCATGAAGCGTGAAAGAATAATTCCACTTACATGTCCCTGTTTTTTTTTGAGTTCGATACTTAGCCGGTTCGAGCTGATGAAAGCGATTTCAAGCCCGGCAAAAAAGGCGATCAGCAGTAAAGTAATTCCAATTCCTAACAGCAGGTTAACCGAATCCATAAATCGAATGTATGAAAAGTTGGATAATTTGATACTACGCCGATCAACATAGCACATCACGCACGACAACGATGACATTAATTTTTACTGCTGTTTTACGCTTTCTGTCAAAAACAGCCAACCGGCGAATCAACTCTTCATGCATAATTTCTTAAGATTCGAACTCGCGGAAAACAATGGATCATTTGTCTTTGTCAGGCTCAAACGGAGGTGCGTTTGGGTCATATGGTTTTGACGGATCAACTCTTTTGCCGTCCACAAATCTTTTTTGATCATGAAC
>DASQJI010000071.1:0-9117 GCA_035631175.1 Parafilimonas sp. | reverse complement strand
GTGAGAGATATTTTAACGTAGGAGCCGCGAGCTATGAGCCACGAGCTTCGAGCCTGCTCGTAGCTCGCCGCTCGAGGCTCGCAGCTTGATAATTTTTATGAGCCCGGCTACATTGCTACTATTAAACTTTCGTTGCGTCGCACTCTTGTACTGCAACAAAAACTTGAGCAAGTAGCTGCTGCTTCGAGGTCTGCTCGTAGCTCGCCGCTCGAAACTCGCAGCTTATGAATAACCTTAGAAACAAATTAACTCAAAATGAAACGAAGAACATTCATACAACAGACCAGCCTGCTTACATGTAGTATCATCATAACAAAAGATCTCTTTGCAAAACCGAAAGGCGCTGTCTATGGCCATGGCGATATGAAGTATCGAATGGATGTAAAGTGGGGCGAATTGAACGCCGCAAAACACCCGGTGAATGATTGCCATGAAATGATAGAGGATAAAAAAGACCGGATCGTCTTGCTCACGAATGAAACGAAGAACAATGTGATTGTTTATGGCAAATCGGGAAAGTTATTGCAAACATGGGGACATGAATTTCCGGGCGCCCATGGCTTAACACTTCATAACGAGAACGGTGAAGATTTTTTATACATTACTGATATCACACTACACCAGGTGTACAAAACCACAATTGACGGCAGTCTTTTGATGACGATCGATTATCCCGCGGAAACAGGAGCCTATAAAAAGAAAGAAGAATTTGTGCCGACTGAAACAACCGTGCTTGACAACGGAGATTTTTACATTGCCGATGGTTACGGCGCACAATACATTATGCAGTATGATGCAAAAGGCAAACTCAAAAATTTATTTGGCGGAAGAGGAGACGGTAATGAACACCTGGATAATGCACATGGAATCACCATTGACACAAGACAATCTCCAGCAACATTATTAATTACCGACCGCACGCGTAATTGTTTCAAGCGTTTTTCAATGGATGGCAAATTACTTGAGGTGATTTCATTACCCGGCGCTTGCGTTTGCCGCCCCGTTATTCATGGCGATCACTTGTATGCTGCGGTGCTGCGCTCGCCTGATATGAATGCAGAAAAGAGCGGTTTTGTCACCATACTCGATAAGAATAATAAAGTAGTATCAAACATTGGCGGCACGGAACCGGTTTATAAAGACGGGCAACTGCAACCAATGGCACAAGCAGAAAAAATATTTATCCATCCGCACGATGTATGCGTGGATGACGACGAAAATCTGTATGTGGCGCAATGGGCATCAGGGAAAGTGTATCCTTATAAATTTACGAGAGTGTAATTATAGTAAGATGTGCGACGTGAATCGCAAATTGGAACTTAAGGTGTCGTGCTATTAAAGTTTACTCGAATGATCGCGATCCTTGCGGTAAAATAGTGCCCAAGTTTCATGAACGGGACCGCACGTCTTTCCGGCGAAGGCGGGAATCTGCTAACTTTAGTACATGCAATCTGGTGGTTTAAAAATACTCTGCTTGAAAATTAAGTTCAAGGGGAATAACGATTCACTACAGAGTACAATATTATTTGACCCAACAAAGGGCTTCTGACAATATATGCATGTAGTTAAAAAGGTTTGTGAAAGCATTTTAATTGGTGCGTTATTTTTCCTGCTTTTCATTCTTGCATTTGAGCAAAAACTACTGATCCCAAATTGGCTGCAGGTAGTTGGAAGAATGCACCCGATGTTTTTGCATTTCCCGATCGTGTTGCTTATTGTTTCTTTCCTTACGTTATGGTTGCCGATCCAAAGAGAGAATGAATGGTTACATTTCCTTTGGCTCTGTGCGGGCCTGTCTGCGGTTCTCACAAGTATCATGGGTTTATTGTTATCCCTGCAGGAAAGCAGCGACAGCCAAGTTTTGATTTGGCATAAATGGGGCGGCGTAGCGGTTGCTTTATTGGGCACATCATTTTATTGGTTTCATTCCTTTTTTCGCAAAAAAATAATTGTCGGCAAAACATTTACGGTTCTTGCAACAATGTGCATTCTTCTTACCGGGCATTGGGGCGCCGATATTACACACGGTGAAAATTTCATCCTCGCCCCCGTAGAAAAAAGACAAACGGTCCCCATCGACCAGGCGATCGCATTTAAAGATGTGATAAAACCAATTCTTGATGAAAAGTGCATGACCTGTCACGGTGAAGCAAGTAAGAAAGGCGGGTTACTGCTTCAGGATATTCCAGGTATTTTACGAGGGGGAAAAACGGGTCCGTTGTTCGAGCCTGGGAAACCTGCGGCGAGTCTCATAATGCAAAGAATTCATTTGCCATTAACAGAGAAGAAGCACATGCCGCCCGCCTCAAAAGAACAATTGACAGAAGATGAGGCAATGCTATTGTGGGCATGGATAAAATCAGGAGCAGTGATCGATAAAAAAGTAACGAGCTTACCAGTTGAAGATTCATTTCGCATTCTGGCAACACATTATCTAGTCCCCTCCGATAATTACGTGCCCGACCAGCCAGTGTATGATTTTAAAGCAGCCGATGAATCCAACATCAAATCACTCAACAATAACTACCGTGTTATTGAACAGCTCGGAAAAAATTCTCCCGCTCTCTCCGTACGGTTTTACGGAAAAAGCATGTACTCTTCGAAAGCAATGCAGGAATTATTGCCGGTGAAAGACCAGATCGTCGACTTGAATGTCGCGCACATGCCTGTAAAAAATGACGATTTGAAAACGATCCAGCAAATGGCAAATCTGCGAAGACTCAACCTCAATTACACTGATATAACCAACGAGGGTTTGATGGAGCTAAGCAATTTGAAAGACCTTGAAGCATTATCGCTCTCAGGAACAGCGGTAACGGCTGCAGCTTTGCGAAAATTACTGTCTTTATTACGCATCAACGAGCTTTTCGTTTGGAACACAAAAGTCGACAGCACACAAGCCATCGCTTTGCGAAATGAATATAAAAACGTAAAGATAGAAACAGGCTATGTTGATAATGGTGAAGTGATGATGGCGCTCAGTGCACCCATGATCCAAACGAAATCAGCGGTGTTTGACAGCACCATTCAGATCAAAATGAAACATCCGTTCCGGGGCGCAGAGATAAGATACACATTGGATGGATCCCGGCCGGACAGTGTCAATAGCCCTGTTTACAAAGAACCAATAGAACTTACTAATACCGCAACACTCGTAGCACGAGCATTCAGGGAAGGCTGGTATGGAAGCGATTCCAGCCGGGCAGTTTACTTAAAGAAAGGTGTTAATCCCGATTCGATCCAATTGCTTACACAACCCGACCCGCAATACAAGGCACCGAATGGAAATTTATTGTCGGATAATAATCTCGCAGACCTGAATTACAACAACAGTACAGGCGAGTGGCTTGGCTACAGAAAAACGGAGGCCGCTTACCTGTTATATTTCCATGATAATGTCACGGCCCAAAATGTTTTTCTAAACATGCTCGAAAATACGGGAGGTTATATTTTTCCGCCGGTAACTGTTGAAGTGTGGGGAGGAGCGGAAAAAAATAAATTGAAGTTGCTTGGAAGGATTACTCCACAAATGCCAAAGAAATATGAAGACGCAAAACTTATTCAGGAAAAAATTTCATTTGCGCCTTCGCAAATGCGGATTATGAAGATCGTTGCAAAACCACTGCCACGACTTCCTTCGTGGCATGGCGGAAAAGGAGAACCCGCATGGATATTTTTAAGTGAGATCGTGGTGAATTAATCGACTGAAAATCGGTCGTGCTATCATTTGAAAATGCGAAATTTCTTCACTCTCCTAAATTATCAAAACATACATTGCATTGGGATCGAACCCTGAGTGAATTAAATTGTTCATCATTTTGGAAATGCAATGATCGTCCATCTCATCGACGGCACTTATGAACTGTTTCGTCATTTTTATGGCCTGCGTAGTTTCAACAAAGGAAAGGACAAACCGTTTGGAGCAACCATCGGTGTTCTCAACGGCGTACTGCAAATGATCGAAGAAGGAGCCACTCATCTCGGGGTAGCGACAGATCATGTGATCGAATCATTTCGCAACGAGCTGTGGGCCGATTACAAAACGGGCGCCGGAATCGACTGGGCGCTTTTGTCTCAATTTCATCCGACGGAGGAAGCATTAACTTCTATGGGTGTTGTTGTTTGGCCGATGATAGAGCTCGAAGCTGATGATGCATTAGCTTCGGCAGCACACCTTGCGGCGAAAGATGCCCGCGTTCAGAAAGTATGCATTTGGACGCCGGACAAAGACCTGGCACAATGCGTTCGGGGCGATCGTGTTGTCCAGATCGATCGGAGAACTTTGACGATCCGTGATGCAAATGAGGTCACAAGAAGGTTTGGCGTGAAGCCGGAACTCATTCCTGATTTTCTTGCACTCGTTGGCGACAGCGCAGATGGCTACCCCGGCATTTCCGGCATCGGCAAGGTCGGCGCAGCAAGGCTGCTCAATCAGTATGGAAAAATTGAACGATTTCCAAAAAATGTACTCGGCACAAAACGGCAACAAGCCCTTCTTTTCAAACGCCTCGCAACATTGCGAACGGATGCGGGGTTATTTGATGACGTGGAAGAACTGCGATGGCGAGGTCCATCGCCGGGGTTTGCGGCGTTTACAAAGAAGATCGGAAATCCCCGGTTACTTGAGCGCGCAAATGCTTTGGCTGCGAAAGCTGTGTGAGAAGGTTTGCGAAATGTAGAAAAGAATTGCTAGTACTCATTGCTTACATCCACCATTCTGAATCCCAACCTTCATTCGTCACTTCTGTCGGTTCGCCCGGCTTCGGTAATAACAATTGAACCTGTTTTTCTGCAGCATACTTTAGTAATCGTTCAATTGGTTCTCTCCATGCATGCAACGCGAGGTTAAATGTTCCCCAATGTATCGGCATCATCAGTTTTCCTTTTAGGGCAATGTGTGCATTCACTGCATTCTCGGGACCCATATGTATATCAGCCCAATCTTCGTTGTAAGCACCTATCTCAATCATTGTAAGATCAAAAGGTCCATATATATCTCCGATTTCGTTGAAACCGTCGAACCAGCCAGAGTCTGCACCATAAAATATCTTGTGTTTACTCGTTTTGATCACAAAGGAAGACCAAAGTGTTTCAAAACGATTGTGAAGACCTCTGCCCGAGAAATGTCTCGCAGGTAAGGCTGTCAATTCGCAATCATGACCGAGCATCACTTTGTCTGTCCAGTCTAATTCTTTTATTAAACCGGATTTGATTCCCCATTCTTCAAGATACTTCCCCACGCCTAACGAGGTGAAAAAAGGGATTTGCTTGTTTGCAAATTGCTTTATCACGGAGTGATCTAAGTGATCATAATGATCATGAGAAATTATTACCGCATCTAATGAGGGCAGCTCATTCAATTGTAGAGGCGCCGGAAAAAATCTTTTAGGCCCAACCAAGGAAGAAAAAGATGCCCGTTCAGCCCAAACAGGATCTGTCAGAATTTTTTTTCCGTCAATCTCAATTAACAAGCTGGAATGCCCGATCCATGTAATTCGCAATCCAGTCCCAGGTATTTCTTTGTAGACCGATAAGTCTGTAGCAAAAGGGCCTAACTGTTGTTTCGGTGTTGTCTCAGCTTTGTTTCGGTAATATTTCCAAAAAAGCGTTAGCATATTTGAGCCGGTAGATATTTCGGTCGGGACAGGGTTTAAAAACTTCTTCCCGTTTTTTTGAGCACGATGCAGATATTGCATTGTTACATTTTAGGTAGCCAGGTAAAAACAGGAAAAATATTAATTTATATGCATAGTAAGATTTTTTGAAAAACTATTTTCGTTTAAATAACTTTTCAGTACAAATTCAGCACTGAACAAGAAAAATTTACAAACAAGATGAAGCACGTCATTACAGTTATAATGCTGGTGTTTGTTTTTGAAACAGTTTACGCGCAGAATATTGAAAAGCATGCTCCAGCTGGTTTTGATTCAGTTCAGAATATTGCGCATGGTAAAATTGATACGATTAGTTATTACTCGACAACCGTTGGCACAAGGCGAAGAAGTTTGATTTACACGCCGCCCGGCTATTCAAAAAAGAAAAAATATCCAGTGCTGTATTTATTGCATGGCATCGGCGGCGATGAAAAGGAATGGTTTATCAATGGCCATCCTGAAATTATTTTAGACAATTTATATGCGCACGAAAAAGCAGAACCTATGATTGTTGTGTTGCCAAACGGACGAGCTATGAAAGATGATCGCGCCATCGGTAATATTTTCGACAGCGCTAAAGTTGCAGCCTTTGCAAACTTTGAAAAAGATTTAATACATGATTTAATTCCTTACGTTGAGAAAAATTATCCTGTTTACCAGGATAGAGAACACCGTGCGATTGCCGGATTGTCGATGGGCGGCGGGCAATCATTAAATTTTGGTTTGGGCAACCTTGACAAGTTCGCATGGATCGGCGGCTTCTCTTCTGCACCAAATACGAAAACACCTGACCAATTAGTGCCTGATCCCGGGAAGGCAAGACAACAAATAAAGCTGCTGTGGATTTCCTGCGGTGATGCTGATGGCTTAATAAGCTTCAGCAAACGCACACACGATTATCTTGTTGAACAAAACGTGCCGCATATATTTTATATTGAACCAGGCATTCATGACTTCAAGGTTTGGAAGAACAGTTTGTATTTGTTCTCGCAGCTCATTTTCAAACCTGTTGATGTTTCAAAATTTAATCAATACAGTTTAGTGGGTATACCCGCTTCAACTAATATCCGCAATGCAAAATATCCGCAGGTACTTCCCAACAACCGTGTCATCTTTCGCATTCAAGCACCTGATGCACAAAAAGTACAAATTGATCTGGGAAAGAAATATGATATGCAAAAAGATACCGGCGGCTATTGGATCGTCACTACTGATTCTGTAAGCGAAGGCTTTCACTATTATTCCTTAATTATTGATGGTGTTTCCGTTGCAGATCCCGGAAGTGAAACGTTTTATGGTATGGGCAGACAAGCAAGCGGTATTGAAATTCCTTTTGCAGGTGAAGATTATTATGCATTGAAAGATGTGCCGCATGGTGATATACGAATTAAAAATTATTTTTCACAGGTAACACGTTCCTGGCGTCAAATGTATATCTATACGCCACCTGGTTACGATTCAAACGTCAATCAAAAATATCCTGTGCTATACATCTTGCATGGCGGTGGCGAAGACGAAAGAGGGTGGGCAACACAAGGCAAAACAAATTTAATTCTTGATAATCTTATTGCAGCAGGCAAAGCAACGCCAATGCTTGTTGTAATGCCAGATGCAAACATTGGCCTGGGTGGCTTTAATGCAAATGCAATTGAATCTTCATTAAAAATGTTCGAGGGTGAAATAAAGCAATCCATTATCCCCTTTGTTGAAAAAAATTACCGTGCATTAAACGGTGCAAATGATCGCGCATTGGCAGGCTTATCATTGGGCGGGTTGCATACATTATACACAGGAGTTACTAACACAGATATGTTCGCTTACCTGGGCGTGTTTAGTTCAGGTTGGATCTTACCTATGCAGGAAAAATTTGCAGAGGCACAATATGATTTTATAAAAACAAATACAGATAAGATCAACAACAATTTGAAACTCTTCTGGCTTTCACAAGGCGGTAAAGACGACATTGCTTACAACAATGGGCAAATCATGTTGGGAAAGTTGGATGAATTAAAGATCAGGCACACTTACTATGAATATCCGGGTGGCCACACATGGCCGGTATGGAGAAATGATTTGTATAATTTCGCGCCCCTGTTATTTAAAAATTAATTCAACAACACCAGTGAAGATTTATCTGCGACAAAAAAGTAATAAGTTTTAGGTACAGTCAACTTTGGACGTTAGCCTTTTTCACTTCCGATAATAATTACACCTTATCTTAGTCTTTCCAGGGATAACTACAATCTTATGAAAAGATCCTTCAGCGTATTAGTTGTTGTCACGTTGTTTTTGTTCTCTCAGTCTGCAACCGCACAGGCAAAAGATTTTATCGTAAAAGGTTTTCATCTTGACCTGAGGATACAGGTAATGAAGATGGATGCACTAAAAGCTTTTGCAAAAAAACTAAGCGAACAGGGAATAAACACACTGGTGATGGAATGGGAAGCTACTTATCCATTCGAGACACATCCGCTCATCCCCAATAAATACGCTTATACCAAAGACGAAATAAGATCCTTTATAAGTTATTGCGGTAGCATTGGGATTGACGTTATCCCATTGCAACAAAGCTTTGGACACGTAGAATATATTTTACGGCATGAGCGGTATAAAGATCTGCGGGAAGATCAAAAAGACTATTCACAGGTTTGCCCGTTACAGGCAGAAGGGGATAAACAATTATTTACAGATCTGTTTACAGAACTGGCAGCGACACATCCTTCAAAATATTTTCACATCGGCGGTGATGAAACCTATCTGCTTGGCCATTGTGACAAATGCAAAGCCATGGCTGCCAAAGAAGGCACATCAAAATTGTATATAGACCACATTAAAATGCTTTGTGATATCGTGATTAGCCTCGGCAAGATCCCGGTGATGTGGGCAGACATCGCGCTAAAACATCCGGAAGCTTTGCAACTTTTACCAAAGCAAACCATTCTTGTTGACTGGAATTACGGTTGGGATATGAATAATTTTGGAGATCATGAAAAGCTTATGCAGTCCGGCTTTGAAGTGTGGGGCGCGCCTGCAATACGCAGCCATCCCGACAATTATTTTCTAACGCAATGGGAAAAGCATTTTAAAAACATACGCGATTTTATGCCGATCTGCAGGCAATTAGGCTATAAAGGAATTATCATGACGTCATGGTCAACATCGGGCCAATACTCCACTGTTTGGGAAACCTCCGATGATATAACAGACCTGTACGCAATAAGACATGTATATCCGATCACCGGTTTCAACATGTTGCTCGCAGCATATACTAAAAGTTTGCAAACGCAAAACCCGTTGGATATTCCGGAGTTTATTAAAACGTTTGGAAAAGAACAGTACGGCTTCAAGGAGCAGGAGTCATTCTCGTTTTGGAAAGCGTTGACAACATGTCCTTTTGAAATAAGCCAGGGGAAAGTGCTTGCTCCACTGGACATTACTGTATCACAATTGGCAGACAGCCAGG
>DASQJI010000070.1:0-4481 GCA_035631175.1 Parafilimonas sp. | reverse complement strand
TTGCACGATGATATTTTTCCTTTATCTGTCCGTCTTCCTGGAAAGTCTCGTTCTTCAATAATTTCTTCACGTCATCTTCAGTGTAATTCAAACATTGAATTCCATAATCGATCAAAACGTTGCTGCATTCGCGCAACCGCCATTTGTACAATGTAAGCCAAAGCTCAGGAGCATTATTACCCCAGCCGTTTTCCATCATCATTTGTTCGCAATACACCGCCCAGCCTTCTATCATAGCTCCGTTACCAAATACAGATTTTATTTTACTACCTGCGTTCCTATTGTTATATACCCCTTGCATACAATGGCCGGGCATTGCTTCGTGTATCGAAAGAAACTGCAGTGAGTAAGTATTGTACTCCCTTAGCTCGCTTTCAGCATCAGGCGCAGGCATTTTTGACAAGTCCATAATGTTGTAATATGTTGTTCCCGATTTTTGATAAGGCGGGATAAACTCTGCGTTCGCTAATGAAACTCCGGCCATGTACGCAGGCATGATTCGTACTTTTAAAGCATGGGTTGTGTCGTAATGAAAAAGATGTTTACTGATGATGAAGTGTTCAAGGTCGTGGACAAGTTCTTTTGCGGTGTCAACGACGTGCTGCGGTGAAGCATGATTTAATGAAATTTTGTCGAGCACAGCCTTTATCAGCATCAACGAATCATTTGGTTTCTGCTGATCGGCGCAATATTTCGACCACAGTTCATTGGCAATGCGGAACATTTCCTTGTGATAAACATGTTTTGCGGAGTCCGCTTTCGCAAACATTTGCTCAGGTGTATAATCTGTTACAAGATCGTATTTGAATTTCTGGGTGAAGAGGTCTTTGCCGATCCGGAAATCACGGACCGAATAATTTTTGTCGGCGACAAGAGCCTTTAATGCGCCAACATAATTTTTTATCGCTTCGATGGTTTTTGAAATGCGTTGCTGTAATGTATCTTTTTCGGGTTGAGCAAGTGTCGAAGCTTTGATGGAATCTGAAAGTCCTCGGCCAAATACATCGAGGCTGCCTTCGTTCTGGCTAATGGCTAATTGCGTGTATTCTTTAGTTGGATGGTCGATATTCTTTACTGCGGCTGCATAATAATCTGATGCATTTTGAATATGCTTTGAAAGCGTTTGTAAACGTTCAGTCAAGGGCGCGTAGTTTTGATTGAGCAGGTAATAACAGTCACCACCAAGATTATATGATGAGGGATCCCAATGTTGATTCCTGAATGTGTCGATGTACCATATGGTGCTTTGCAACTGGTTTTGGATGATATTGTAGTTGATCTTATTGTCGTCAGACAAACTGTTGTACTTGTAATCATGTAATGAATCGAGCCATGCCTTTGAAAAATTAACTATATGCAGAAACGCGTTGCTATCGGGTATTACAAGCCGGTCATAATATTTGCCATAGCCTGCAAAAATTGCTGCAGATGGATTTTCCTGCCAATATGCATCCAGAAAACGTGGTTGGAAATCGTTGAATGATGCATCGCTATTATTATTAGCCGACTCGGTTTTGTTCGCCGTATTGCATGCAGTGAATGCGAGCAATATAAGGAAGCAGCTAGGGAAACTCCTGAACATGATCGTGGTTTGGTTCGTAAAGTAAAGAAGATTTACCTGACGAAAAAGTTTGTGGTGTTTGCTCCCCCGTACATTAGATCCGTCATTCCTGCGACCTGTCCGGGTGCGCAGCCTGCTCTTACATACCAACTGGTTTTATTCAAGTGGCGCTTGATTGCGTAACGTAGACCTTCTTAAATTCGAGATGCCCGATCACGCGCAAAGTGCACTTATTGATGATTGCGGTCGGGCATGACGGTTCCAAACGCCTGATGTGGGCGAGATTATTTGATAGACTCTCTTTTCTTGTGAAACATGCCTTCACGAACCATATTCCCAATCCCTTTCTGCAGCCATTGGTCGTTGGCGTGGTGTTTGTTGCCGAAAACAAAACACAATTATGGAACCTCGCAAACAACTGGCCCTGATGGATAAGATCATTCGGGAACTGGATGACCTGCAGAACAGTCAGACCGCCGTTTTGAAAAAGATCGCGCAGATTGAGGCTGATAATATCAATTTGAACGTTGATCTGCTCGCTGACGGTTTGCCGGACATTCACCAGGAAGTGGATGACGCCGTACAAAAAGTGACGCAACTGCTGGATGGATTTGCTGAAGTAAGAAATAAGTACGAGCAGGATAATAAGGCTGCACTTGCTGAACCGGTTGCGTAGTGTTCGTGTACGCGTCAAATTTGTTTCGGCCAAAGGCTCGATCAAGGTGCTGCTTCTTTCTTTCTTGTGATCACCGTCAGCATCGATGGCAGTACGATCAACAGTAAAGGTAACGCCGCGATGAAACCCCCGATCACCGCGATCGCTAATGGTTGATGGAGTTGCGCACCGGTTCCAATGCCAAGAGCCAGGGGCATGAGCGCAATGATGGCACCCAGCGCGGTCATCAATTTTGGACGAAGCCGTGTGGAGATGGCATACACGATCGACTCATCAACCGTTTTCGTTTGCAACGAATCGCGAAATTGCAGATAAGTAAAAATTGCGTTTTCACCGATGATGCCAACGATCATGATGAGGCCGGTATAACTGCCAACGTTCAATGCCGTATTGGTAATATACAACGCCACGTAACTGCCTGCGATGCCAAGCACCGCTATGATGAGGATCGATAAGGCGACAAGAAAATCTTTGTAAAGAAAAAGTATCACGCCAAATACGAGGAGGCTTGCTGCTATTAAGATCATCAGCAGTTCCTTGAACGACTGCTGTTGCTGCGCATAAGCTCCGCCATATTCAATATGATATCCCTGTGGCAACACGAGTTCTGAAGAAACTTTTTGCTGTATGTCTTTCATGACACTACCGAGATCACGATGCTCGAGCCTGCCGGTAACAACACCCATCGACTGAAGATTCTCTCTTTCAATTTCTGCATCGCCTGAATCAAAACGAATGGCCGCGAGGTCGGTGAGTGGCCTTAGTTTGCCGGATGGTAAAAAGATTTGCATTTTCTGAAGGTCAGCAACGCTGCGGGTGTTACTATACGGATAAATGATCTTCACAGGAGATAGCTGTTCCTTTTCTAAAATGCTTCCGGCCTGCAAACCCTCAAGTGCCAACTGCACCTGCGATTGCAGATCCGATGGCGTTACTCCAAACTGCGCAAGCTGCGTGTTTTCGGGTACAACACTCACAGACGGACCAGCGATCACAATTCCATTAAATACGTCCGCAGTGCCTTCGATGTTTTCAACAATGTCTGATACTCGCTTTGAATATTGATGAAGCTTTTCAATATCATCACCAAAAATTTTTATTTCGATAGGCTGCACTGAGGCCATGAGGTCGCCGAGCATATCACCCATTACCTGTCCGAAATCGACGCGCAATGCAGGTTGCGTGGATTCTATTTTTTGCCGAATGTCGTTGATAACATCTTCGGTAGAACGGTCGCGGTCTTTTTTGAGCTGTATAAGATAATCGCCGGTGTTTGGCTCTGTAATAAAAAAACCCATTTGCGTACCTGTTCGCCGCGAATACGTTTCAACCTCGGGAACTGATAAAATTATTTTTTCTGCCTGCCGCAGCATCCTGTCGGTTTCCTGCAAAGAGGTACCCGGAGGCGACCAATAATCCAACACGATGCTTCCTTCGTCCATCTCTGGCAGAAAGCCGGTTTCTAGTTGAGGCAATATCAAAAAAATGCCCGCTGCAAACGCGATAATAATTATGATACTGATGTAGGGCCTGAAAATAAAAAATGAGACCCATCTCTGCTTTTTTACCTCAACAACGTTTTCTGCGTTCTTCTTAGTTGGTTTCTTTTGTTTGGTAAGGATGAGATAGATAACCGGGAGGAATAGCCACGTAACAAAGAACGAACACACCAATGTAATGATCATTGTATTGGTCATCACTTTGAAATAAGCGCCGGCAACGCCCGTCATCAGTTCAAATGGAATGAATATTACGATCGTGCTGCACGATGAACCTACCATGGCCGGCCATAAATATCTGATTGCTTTTTGTACAAGCGTTGTCGTTGGTTCATCTGGATGTTCTTCGTGCGTGCGATGAATTTGCTCAACTACTACGATCGCATCGTCAATGATAAGGCCGATAGCTGCTGCGATTGCTCCGAGCGTCATGATGTTCAGCGTGTAACCTGCAGCATACATGCTTATAAGCGTGAGACAGATGGTAACAGGGATCGTAATTAAGATCGTTGCACTTGCTTTGAACGACCGCAGAAAAATAATTGCGACAATGATCGCGAGCACCAGCCCAATCCACAAGCTGTCGCTTACACTTTTGATGGAATCATTCACAAAATCGGCTTGCACGTAATACGGACGTATGGTGATGCCCGGAGGCAGGATCTTCTGCAGCTCGGCCGCTTTTTTCTTCACCGCATCTGACAACTCTATAAGATTTGTGTTTGGTTGTTTTACAACCGCCACC
>DASQJI010000069.1:0-1534 GCA_035631175.1 Parafilimonas sp. | reverse complement strand
GAGCCAGGTATATATAAAACACTGTTCAGAACCGGAAAAGTTGTTCCTAAATAATCGGCATCTATTACTATATCATTATTGTTCGGTGCAGGCGTAGTGCCGGCATCGGTACCGTCGGATACCCATAGTTTGCGACCGGTACCGTCGTCTGCAGAAAAATAAAGTTTATTATTGTAATGGGTTAATTGTGCAGGGACGGAAGGAAAATAGGTATTGCTGCTGACAGCATATGTTCCTGCATTAGTGCCATCACTTCTCCAAAGCTCCCAGGAAAAAGTACTAAAATTGAGAAAAGTAAAGAATAGCTGGCCATTTGCCTCTGTCGGTTGAGTTATTAACGTACCTCCACCGCCCTCATCGCCGATACTTTTTACCAGTTTCGTACCGGCTGTAGTTCCATCTGTTTTCCATAGTGCTCCCCATGAAGAAAAATCGCCATCTGATACAAAATATACCTGGTTGTCCGCCCCGGCAAATTCTGTGGGGTAACTCCACAACGGTCCGGGTTTGATATCCATCAACAGTTGTGTGCCGTTTTCAGTTCCATCTGATACCCAGGGTTCAAGCCCATATGCTGCAGTGGCCGCGGAAAAATATATTTTGCCATTTACAGCAGTAATGTTGTACAAATATGTAGATGCGGCGCCGGGTTCAATATCCTTTACCATAAAAGTGCCGGCAGCAGTTCCATCACTTCTCCAGAGTTCATTTCCATGTACCCCGTCATCCGCAGCAAAATAAGCAACCTGGTGAAGGGTTGCATAAGAGGTATTAACATAAAAATCTGCAGCGTTGCCGGGATTGCTTTCGGCAAGCGCATTAAGATCCTTCGTGAGATGAAAATCTGAATGGCTATTGTTGCCTTCAGGCCCATTTGCAGCATGCATGTGGTTTCTTTGAAAAGATTGAGATCCAATGGCCCTTCCCTTCTGTAACTGCTGTTTGAATTCCTCAGGATGTTTCTTTATCTCATTTGCGTTAAAGGAATTGATTCCCTTCATGAAAGCGGTATTTGTGCCCTGTAAAGATATCCCTGGGTACTTTGAAAGATCAGGCAGCGACCGCCTTTGTCCAAATTGGAAAATGTCTTTTGCAGGAGGCTCTTTATAGGCGCCATTTTGTGCAAGCCCTGCTAATGCTGTATACATTATCATTACAGCTAGAAGGAGTAGATTTTTTGGTTTCATGTGATTTATTTTTTTGATGAAGTGATTTTTTATTGAGCAATTGATTTTTTTTGGAACAAGGAAAATAAAATTTGCAGGATCACCAGTCTTTGATGGCTACATAATATTCTCTCCACAAAAGAATGATGAAAGAGAAGGCCGAACAATTACCAATAGTGGTAGTGCGAATGCTTTGAAATAAAAAAGCCCGCTGCAGTACAACAGGCTTTGACCGGTTTATTTTGAAGAAAGAAATTTGCCTAAGAACCGCTCTTCTTAGTGTAGCGTTTTTAAGCTTTAAGGATCAATCATCAGCGGATATCTTAATACTGCTTGTTATTTATATTTAGCATATTCTTTTCTCGATT
>DASQJI010000068.1:0-2114 GCA_035631175.1 Parafilimonas sp. | reverse complement strand
AATTCCACGATGCCGATATCGGTTGATACCTGCCATCCGTGCATTACGATCTTTTCATCGCGCACATCCGCTCCCAGTAATATTTTGTCGCTGCCAAACTCGTCGATCCATGCTGAAACAAGTGTTGGTTGTTTTACGGCGATACTGCCGATATTGATCATGCCGGCCCCTGCATTTAAAACTGACAACACATCCTCTTTGGTTTTTATCCCTCCGCCAAAATCTAATTTCAAGTTCGTATTAGACGCCACCTGCGACAGCGACGCCAAATTAATCAGCCTCCCCTGTCTTGCTCCGTCAAGGTCAACCATATGAAGTCTCGTGATCCCGGCTGATTCAAATTGCTTTGCCGTCTCTAACGGCGATTCACTGTAAACTTTTTTCGTTTCGAAATCGCCCTGCGAAAGCCGCACACATTTTCCATCGATGATATCTATCGCAGGGATCACCTCAATCATAATGCAAGAAAATTTTTTAGTATGAGCTCGCCTGCATCACCTGATTTTTCAGGGTGAAATTGCACTGCGTAAAAATTATCTTTCTGTATCCCCGAACTATATTCAACGCCATAATTTGTTTTCGCGATCGTGTTCGGTCCACATTCCGCATAATAACTGTGCACGAAATACATAAATCCATTTTCACTCACGCCGTTGAATAAAGATGATTTGAGATCGTAAATATTATTCCACCCTATTTGGGGAACTTTTTCGTTCGTTAGAAATTTTTTCACAGCCTGGCTAAATACACCAAGGCAGCGAGTATTGCCCTCCTCGGAATGATCACACAACAACTGCATGCCAAGACAAATACCCAGGAATGGCTTTTCGCATTGTTGGATAAGTACGTCGAGTTTTTTTTGTTGCAGGTATTGCATTGCGGGCGCCGCCGCACCTACGCCTGGAAAAATAATTTTGTCAGCGTTCGAGATTTCATTTGGATCATCCGTGATGACAGCCTCGACGCCCAGGCGCTGCAGCGCCACATTCACTGAGCGAACGTTGCCGGCATTATATTTTATGATCACGATGCTCATAAAATTCCTTTTGTTGTCGGCAGCGACGAACTGTCGTAGTTTACGGCGACAGCGGTCTTTACCGCTTTTGCAAAGGCTTTGAAGATGGATTCGATCTTATGGTGTTCGTTCGTTCCTTCGGCCTTAATATTCAGGTTGCATTTTGCGCCGTCGCAAAATGATTTAAAAAAATGATGAAACATTTCCGTTGGTACTTCGCCGACGAATTCACGTTTAAAATCCGCGTCCCAAACCAGCCAGCTCCTGCCTCCGAAATCAAGCGCAACCTGCGCGAGGCAGTCATCCATTGGCAAAACAAATCCATACCGTTCTATTCCTTTTTTATTGCCGAGTGCAAGCAGGACCGACTCGCCAAGTGCTATTGCGGTGTCCTCGATCGTGTGGTGTTCATCGATGTGAAGATCGCCCTGTACGCGAAGATCAAGATCAATGTTGCCGTGCTTTGCAAATTGTTCGAGCATATGATCAAAGAAGCCAAGACCCGTTGAAACATTATATTTTCCGGTGCCGTCAAGATTTATATCGATCCGGATCTTCGTTTCCGTGGTTGTTCTGCTGTGCGATATTTTTCGCCGCGCAGATTTGAGATACTGGAAAATTTGCTCCCAGTTGTCAACATTGCTAACACTGTTATCTGCGGAAATTTGAAAGGCTTTTCCATCCCTTCTAACGGCCAGCTCATTGTCGCCGGCAGCCTCTCCGGCATGTATTATACGAAAATTGATTGACTCGTCTTCAAGCAACCGCAAAGCCTTTGAATATGGCCGCGCCGAGTCTTTGCTGATCACAAAAGAAATGTCGTAAGCCAGTTGCTTGTTGATACGATACAGGTTATGTATCACCCCGGGTACAAACTTTTGGTCGTCGTTATCATGAGAGCCGGGTTCGATAACGACGCCATCGAATTCGATGAACAAAAATTTCTTCATAGAAAATAGTTTTTTAATGCGTGCACCAGCAATTCATTTTCTTGCGGTGTTCCCACGGTTACACGCAAACAGTTTTCGCAAAGGGGTTGACTGCTCCTGTTACGAACAACTATATCATTTGCCACCAGGTAGTCATACAACGTCGCGGC
>DASQJI010000067.1:0-2991 GCA_035631175.1 Parafilimonas sp. | reverse complement strand
GGTACCAACGTTTACGTGGGGTTTGTCCCTCTTAAAAGTCTCTTTAGACATTTTTATCGTTTTTGTATTGTGGTTTTAAAATTGAGCTATCAGCTTTCAGCCTTTAGCATTTATATTTTTCTGTACCCAGCGACAGAATTTAAATTAAGCATCGTTGCGTCGCACTCTTGTACGCTTTATCTTCTGCTCAGCAAGTTCGTTTTTAAAACTCAGAGCCGTTGATGAGAATTGAACTCACGACCTCTTCCTTACCAAGGAAGTGCTCTACCACTGAGCTACAACGGCATACTCAGTTGTGAGTTTGCTTCTCACTTTCATTTAAAAGAACTTTGAACCCGCGACCTTCCCGATACAATCGGGATGCCTACCACTGAGCTACAACGGCATACTCAGTTGTGAGTTTGCTTCTCACTTTCATTTAAAAGAACTTTGAACCGCGACCTTCCCTATACAAGCGGGATGCCTACCACTGAGCTACAACGGCATCTCAAAAAAAGTTGACAGTTGACCGTTGTCAGTTGACAGGGATGAACTTCCGTCAACTGTCATCCCTCATCTGTCATCTAACCTCTGAGCGGGAGACCAGGCTCGAACTGGCCACCTATAGCTTGGAAGGCTATCGCTCTACCAAATGAGCTACTCCCGCTTTATCCGCCGAACTTTTAACGAAGGCGGGCGCAATTTGAAAATTGTCAACGCTTTAAAAACATTCAAACTCAAAGAACATATCAATTTTCAAATATTCAAATTGAATCATTTTCAAATTGAAGTGGGCAGTGGTGGATTCGAACCACCGAAGTCGAAAGACAGCGGATTTACAGTCCGCCCCATTTGGCCACTCTGGAAACTGCCCAATGCAGCTCACACTAAGAGCCAGAGAAGGGACTCGAACCCCCGACCAGCTGATTACAAATCAGCTGCTCTACCAGCTGAGCTACTCTGGCGACTAACAATGTCAAAAAGCATTCAACATGCGCCTCTCTATGACTTTCCAGATGAGCTTCTCTGGTAATTTATTTCAAAGACCCCCGACCATCCCGATTGCGATCGGGATGCTCTACCAGCTGAGCTACTCTGGCTTATCGAACAACAGCTTACCAGTCACACTCATCCTGGCATATATTTCAAAGAAAAAAACCCGAAATTTTTCGGGATGGCAAAGGTAAGCGAAAACTTTGTTCAGCAAAATTTTAGAAATAATTTTTGAGCCGGGGTTTGTGCATGTTCAAAAAAAAGCCCCGCACTTGCGAGGCCCATGTTTTTAAGCAGCTTGCTTTTCTTTTTTTCTTTTGATCTGGTTAATTGCGGAATCTAATGCAGTATCGAAAGATTCCTCAAACGATTTCGTACATGCCTTAACGAAAAAGCTGTGCCGGGGTACGAATATTCGAATCTCAGCGATCTTGTCTTTGATATTATGTACCACGTTGTCCAATTTCAAAAAAACATCCACTTTAATAATTCGATCGTGAAACGTGTTCAGCTTTTGGGCTTTTTTCCGTACGTACTCTGTTAGTTTCACGTCTGCGGCAAAGTGCACCGTTTCAATGTTTAGATTCATAATCAAATCGCTTTAAATGTGAGACAATAATTGAAAGAACTGTGCGGTAAAAACTGTTTTGTACCGACATCGTTTTTACTTCAATGAAGGTAAAAACTTAATACCAGATATGATTTTTTTTCAATTGATTTTTTGCCGGTTCAGCCATTTTTTTGAGTTCTTTAAGCCTTCGGATGAGCGCGCTTGAAAACCTCTTTTAGTTTCTCAATACTGTTGTGCGTATAAACCTGCGTCGCAGCCAGGCTGCTATGACCGAGAAGTTCTTTTACGGCGTTCAGGTCTGCACCGTTGTTCGTTAAATGCGTCGCGAAACTATGTCGTAAAATATGCGGGCTTTTCTTCTGCACCGTGGTCACCAAATTCAAATTCTTTGCCACGATATTATAAACCTGTTTTGCATATAGCGGTCTGCCCTTTTCGCTTACAAAAACGTTTGGCACATGTTTGCCCGCGGCTGGTTTTTCTTTCACATATTTCAACAGGGCGGCAACGAGATCATTACTGATAGGTATTATACGCTCCTTATTACCTTTTCCGAGCACCTTTACCTGGCTATAAGCAGCGTCTACCTGCGTTTCCTTTAGATTGATCAATTCACTAATGCGGATGCCCGTGTTATAAAAAACTTCGAGGATCATTCTCTGCGTTCTGCCATCCCAGTCATCGGTAAATTCAACATGCTCAAATAACGTGCGAATGTCTTTTTGTTCTACAAAAACCGGCAGCCGTTTGTTTAATTTCGGTGCAGACACACTGCTCAATGGAGTTGACTCGATTTCACCGTTCCTGATCATGAATTTGAAAAACGATTTAAGCGAAGAGATCTTCCGGTTTATAGACTTTGACGAAAGGCCGTCCTCTTTCAGCTCAGCCAGCCACGACCTAACCATGACCGAAGTTATTTCTCCAACGGCCGGACCATCAAATTGCGATAAAAGAAAAGTAAGGAATTGGTCCAGGTCGTTTTGATAAGATATTAAAGTGTGTTGAGAATAGCGTTTTTCAAAACGCAGGTAGTCAAGGAAGGCCTGCAGTTGAGGATATTGTGGATATGACATAAAACAGCCATAAAGTTAATAACCTTATGGCTGTTTCCTATATCTAAAAAACTTTAGATCTCTATTTTGCCGCTCGCGATCTTTTGTTTATAAACCGCCTTTAACACCTGGTTACGTCGTTTCACGGAAGGTTTAGTGAAGGTCTGCCGCTCTCTCAGTTGGAGCAATATCTTGCTTTTCTCAAATTTCTTTTTGTATTTCTTTAGGGCTTTGTCGATGTTTTCGCAATCCTTGGAATCAATAATAAGCATATAAAACGTTACCTCATTTTTATTGGGACGCAAAGATAAGGATTGAAAGCAAATTTCCAAATTCTGGGTAGCTCCAGGTTCTATGCGAAAGCGCATGGCTCGACGCTATTTACCGTCCATC
>DASQJI010000066.1:0-9122 GCA_035631175.1 Parafilimonas sp. | reverse complement strand
GTGCTGCTCACAAAACTGTAGGTGACGCAAACGATGAGCGTGATCGTAAAAAGATCGATCCATTGTTTGCCGAAAATAGGCGGCAGCAATTTGAATTTTAGAATAATGAAGCGCAAAATATGCGTGAAGAGCAGCCCGAAGGAGACAGACAGCAAGAGCCGGAAAACGAATATAGACGTGATCTGTATATGAAAGATCCAGATGAAAAAGAACATCGAGGAACAATAGAAAGTCCAGCCGGCAAGCTGGCACCACCAATATGCTAACTGGTTTCTTCTCATCTTTCGCAAATTTAATCAGTTATGCAGGCCGCTTTTTTGTCAAAATTGATTAAAGGCAAATTTGCCGTCTGTCTGGTTTAAAATTACGCTACGCCAAACCGAAAACAATCCAAAAACGTTTATAGTTTAGACACAAAGGACGAAATGGACTAATTTTACAATCTAATCGTTTGTTAGATGCATATACACGCCGGGCCTTTGCTCAGCACTATTAATTCCCCCGATGATCTTAAGAAACTTTCAAGAGATCAACTTTTCCAGGTCTGCGACGAATTGCGCCAATACATCATAGATGTGGTGAGTGTGTACGGCGGTCACTTTGGCGCCAGCTTGGGTGTCGTTGAACTTACGACAGCGCTGCACTATGTGTACAACACACCTTATGACCAGGTGGTGTGGGATGTTGGCCACCAGGCATACGGCCATAAGATATTGACAGGCCGTCGAGATAATTTCATGACGAATCGCAAATACAAAGGCCTCAGCGGCTTTCCCAAACGTAGCGAAAGCGAATACGATACGTTCGGGGTTGGACATTCGTCTACTTCTATTTCGGCTGCCCTTGGGATGGCCATGGCCGCCCGTTACAAAAATGAAAAAGACCGAAAGGCCGTTGCTGTTATAGGGGACGGGGCGATGACGGCAGGACTTGCGTTTGAAGGATTGAATCATGCTGGTGTTGCCGATGCGGACCTGCTGGTGATTTTGAATGATAATTGCATGAGCATCGATCCGAATGTTGGTGCGTTAAAGGAATACCTCACTGACATCACTACTTCCCCGGTTTACAACAGGCTAAGAGACGATATTTGGCACCTGCTTGGCAAACTGCCTGCAGGGAAAAAATTTACGCGGGACATGGCAGCAAAGCTCGAGGCGAGTATGAAGGGCCTGGTGAGCAAGAGCAGTAATCTCTTCGAAGCGTTGAAGTTTCGTTACTTCGGACCTATCGACGGTCATAACATAACCAAACTTGTTGACACATTAAAAGACCTACGCAAAATTCCAGGGCCAAAGCTCCTTCATATTATTACTGTGAAAGGCAAAGGATATGCGCTTGCCGAACAAGACCAAACGAAATGGCATGCCCCCGGGTTGTTCGATAAAGTAACCGGCGAGATCTATAAGAAAAAATTTGATCTTCCACAGCCGCCCAAATACCAGGACGTTTTCGGTCATTCAATTATTGAGTTAGCCGAAAAGAATGATAAGATATTGGCAATAACGCCTGCCATGCCGAGCGGTTCCTCGCTCAAGTTCATGATGGAAGCGATGCCGGATCGTGCGTTTGATGTAGGAATTTGTGAACAACATGCCGTAACGGTGAGCGCCGGACTTGCTACACAGGGTATGCGTGTGTTCTGTAACATTTACTCATCGTTTATGCAACGCGCATATGACCAGGTCATACACGATGTAGCCATTCAAAACCTTCCGGTGGTCTTTTGTTTGGACCGCGCCGGACTTGTGGGTGAGGACGGGCCCACGCACCATGGCGCTTACGACATTCCCTACATGCGCTGTGTGCCGAACATGATCGTGAGTGCGCCAATGAATGAGAGTGAACTCCGCAATTTGATGTACACCGCTCAACTTGAGAGCCTTCAAAATCCTTTCGTGATCCGCTATCCCCGCGGTGAAGGCGTGATGTCAGAGTGGAAGACACCATTCAGGGAAATCAAGATAGGGACTGGCAGGAAGTTGAAAGATGGTGAAGGGATTGCAATCCTCAGTTTCGGCCACCCGGGAAATTTTGCAACGGCCGCAATTCGGGAGTTGAAAACTGAAGGGATCAACCCTGCGCATTATGATCTGCGTTTCGTAAAACCGATCGACGAAGAGTTGCTGCATGAAGTGTTTAGAGAATTTGACAAGGTGATCACAGTGGAAGACGGCACTGTTGTCGGAGGATTTGGGTCGGCGGTTCTTGAGTTTATGAATGAAAATAATTATTCCGCGCAAATAAAAATGCTCGGTATCCCTGACCGCATCATTGAGCACGGAAGCCCGAAAGAACTTCATCACGAATGTGGGTACGATGCTGCGGCAATTGCAGAAGCTGTACGGTTAATGGTGAAAACAAGTAATACGCTTGTTGCTTCTTAGCGCTCAACTTTTCAGTGAGAAGAACTGCGTCGCCGCTTTTTTGGCTGGTATCCATGACGCAACCAGGGAGACGATCAGGACGGTAATGGTAACCAGTATAAAATCCGGGGCGACCATCTTTACCGGGTAATAGTCAATAATAAAAGTTCCCCCTTCGAGTTTGATCAGCTTATATTTTATCTGCGCGTAGCAGATCACGAATGCAATGAGCATTCCAATTATTCCGCCCGCACCGGCAAGCAAAAACCCTTCACTGAGAAAAATATTTTGAATGCGTTCGTTGGTCGCTCCCATCGCTTTCAACACCGCTATGTCCTTTTCTTTTTCGAGTACAAGCATCGTCAAAGAACCGATCATGTTAAATGCTGCTACCAACAGGATAAGCGACAGGATAGCATAGATCACCCATTTCTCTATTTGCATCACCGTGAATAAACTTTGATTTTGCTGATAACGCGTTTGTACCACAAATTTTTTCCCTGCGATATTCGCCAACCGCTCACTGATCTTGTTGATGTCATCCTGGTTCGTTACAGATATCTCAATGCCGGTGTATTGGTTTGCATCCAGGTCGAGCATGTATTGAACAAACGGGAGGTTGGTAAATGCGTATTTATCATCAAATTCCTGTTGAACAGAAAATATTCCAGCGGGTTTCATAACGAATGAATGCATGGCATCCAGGCTACTAAAGTTTTTTGCTTTCCGGTTTGGCAGGTACAATACCAGATTTGACAAGGGAGACCGTGGGTCGGCACCAACTGCATTCGCAATGCCGGCGCCTGCAATAATTGCTGGCGCATCTGTCGTGCCAAGATCGTACTTGCCTGCGGTGATATATCGTTGCAATTTATTTACGCGATCATAGTTGGCATCAACGCCTTTCAAAAAAACGATTGTTTGATAATCGCCATTCACCAGCACTGCCTTCTCCTCTACCACAAAGCTTATTTCCGACACGCCTTGCGTTGATTTAATTTTTTGAACGAGCGAAGAATCGGAGGTAATGAACTTTCCTTCAGCCGGAAGTATTTTTATGTCTGCGTAGAAATCACCGTAAAGGCTTTTCACCAAACCCTCGAAACCATTAAATACACTGAGCACAATGATAAGCGCCGCCGTGCTGACCATAATGGCAAGCATGCTTATCCATGCAATGATATTGATGGCATTCGTAGATTTTTTTGATTTGAAATATCGCCAGGCGAAGAGAAAATTCAAAAGTTTACAAGTTTACAAGTTCACTGGTTTCGGGTCATGGATATTACTCCCCTTTAGGGGATGGGGGCGTCTGTTGTTGCTGATTGATCTGTTTGAACAATTCTTCCATACGAAATACATGATCGAGTGTGTCGTCAATATAAAATTTTAAGACCGGGATGCGGCGGAGCTGGTGTTTTACGCGATTTGCAAGCTCACGTTTTATTTCCCAGCTCTGTGCTTCAATCTTTTTTAAGGCTGCATTTTGATCGTCAACTTTATACATGCTTAAGTAAATGCGCGCCTCGAGGAGGTCCGGAGTAACCTTGATGGATGAGATCGACACCATCCCTCCGTTGATCATGTTCAGGCTCAGTCTTCTGAAAATATCATTGATCTCTTCCGATAAAACCGCCGCTATTTGTTTTTGTCTTTTACCTTCTTCCATACTATTACCTTTGTAGGTAAAATTAGCCCGAATTACGCTATGCTGCCGCTCAATCTTGCTGCAAGCGCTAATTATAACAAATGAAAAGTCCGATCGCGGCCGGACGACTTACCTGTCAGTGGACAGCCAGGCATGTGCCTTTTGAAAAAAATCGGAATCGACACATGAAAAAATACTCCAGGATCTTTTCTTATTTAAAAAAATACATTCCTCAAATTCTTTTATACTTTCTTTTCACCGTTCTGTCGATCATCTTTTCAATTGTCTCGATCGGAATGCTGATGCCATTTTTAGAATTGATTTTTAATGTCGGATCGGGAACGCTTACGGAACTTACGAAACACTCAGGAAACCCTATGCTGAATTTCGTCAGGAACACGCTGACAAGCCTGATCAACCAAAATGGAAAGCTGAACACACTCACGCTCATTTGCAGTTTCATCATCGTTTCGGTTTTTTTAAAAAACATGTTTTTGTATTTGTCGTCTTACATTTTGAACCCGCTCAAAAATTCTGTAGTGAACAGGTTAAGAAGCGACTTGTACGATAAGATCCTGCAGTTACCGATCGGCTATTTTACCGAAAAACGAAAAGGCGATCTCATCAGCCGCATTACAAACGATATTTCGGAAGTTGAAAATTCAGTTGTAGGCGCACTGGAAGGATGGATCCGCGACCCGTTATCTATTCTTTTCAATATTGGCTTTCTTTTTTATTTAAGTCCGCAACTTACCCTGTTTCTCATTGTACTGATCCCGCTGATGGGATTGGTCATCGGCCGCATTTCGCGTTCCTTAAAAAAACAATCGGCAACGGCAGCGATTAAATACGGTGAATCCGTTTCGATCCTGGATGAAACTCTTACCGGTCTTCGCGTGATCAAAGCATTTAATGCCGAATCGCTATTGCGTTCAAAATTTTTTAAGGTGAACGATGAGTTGTTACATGCAAAAAATCATATTGGCTACAGGCGCGATCTTGCTTCCCCGGTGAGTGAGTTGATGGGAGTGATGATGTTTGCAGCAATATTGTGGTATGGTGGTAGCGGTATACTCACCGGCAAACTGGCGCTGGAAGGGTCGGTGTTCATAGGATACCTCGGGTTGTTTTATAATATCATCACACCGGCGAAATCGTTATCAACTTCGTTCAGCAATATGCAAAAAGGAAGTGCTGCCATCGCACGCATTGAGGAAGTACTGGGAGCAGCAAACACGGTTGATGACAATCCCAATGGGAAGAAACTCGATCATTTTTTGCATAGCATTGAATTCAGGAATGTAAGTTTTAAATATGAGGATGTAACCATCTTAAAAGATATCAACCTGAAGATCGAGAAAGGAAAAACGATAGCGTTGGTTGGTTCATCCGGTGCCGGCAAAAGCACGCTTGCTGACCTTGTACCGCGATTTCACGATGTAAGCTGCGGCGAAATTGTGATCGATAATTTGAACATCAAAGATTATTCACTAAAAAGTTTGAGAGAACAGATAAGCATTGTAACGCAGGAGCCTATTTTATTTAATGACACGATAGCGAATAATATTGCGCTTGGAGAACAGAACGCAAGGCAGGCGGCGATTGAACACGCTGCACAAGTGGCCAACGCGTACAACTTCATTCAGCATAAAGAAAAAAAATTCGATTCAAATATCGGCGACAGGGGCAGCAAACTTAGCGGTGGAGAAAGGCAAAGACTTACCATCGCACGGGCTGTCCTAAAAAACCCACCCATACTCATACTTGATGAAGCCACTTCGTCGTTAGATACCGAAAGTGAGAGATTAGTACAGGACGCGATCAATAAGATGATGGAGAACAGGACGTCTATCGTTATCGCGCACCGGTTATCGACCATCAGGCACGCCGATGAAATAATAGTGTTGCAAAAAGGAGAAATTGCGGAAAGAGGTACACACGATTCTTTGATGAGGGCTGAAGGAATTTATTACCGCCTTGTACAAATGCAGGAAGTAAGATAGTTGTCAAAAAAAAATGTTACCCTGGCCGACTCGTAAAACGTTCCGTTCGCGAGTAGAGTTCTGTAACTTCAATCCCAGAAAATCCTTTTTCAGTAACCAAATTTCCGGTTTGAGTAATTTTGTCGGTGAAAGCACACATGTCTTTTGCCATTAATTTGTCATTTAATCGTGCGTGAGCAAAAATAAATCAGCGTTTCCCCTGATTTAGGTGTCTGTCAGAAAAGGGAGCATTTTTGTCGTGCCTTATTCTATGTCAAACTGAGGATATCCTGAATAATCCTGTATAATTCTTAATCTCAAATACGTTTTTATGAAGATCAAACTAAAAATTGTTGCACTGCTTTTATTGTTTGCGACGCAGTTACATGCTCAGCAAACAAGAACGGTTACCGGTAAGGTCACAGACGCCAGGACCGGCGAGGCGCTGCCGGGCGTTACGATCAAGGCCGGTAATTCAAATCTACTAACACAAACAAACTCAGACGGGACATTTTCACTTTCACTACCGTCTGCTACTCAAAGTTTGACATTTTCTTACGTGGGGTATGCGGATGCGCAGGTTTCAGTAACGGATAACATGACTGTGCAAATGACGACGACTGAAAAGAATTTGAATGAGGTGGTTGTCGTGGGATACGGTCAAACAGTACGGAGGCAATTGACGGGGTCGATCGCCAAGGTAACATCGAAGGAAGTAGAGAATGTGCCGCTACCGAGTTTTGAATCTGCCATACAGGGGAAGGCGGCCGGCGTTGTGATCGAATCGGGTAGCGGTAAGCTCGGCCAGGGCATCAAGATCCGTATCCGGGGCACATCATCAATTTCTGCGAGCAGCCAACCACTCTACGTAATAGACGGGCTGCCGATCACTTCAACCAGCCAGAGCGATGTGAACAACGACGCAACGAATCCGTTGATCGACATCAATCCAAATGACATAGAATCGGTAGAAGTATTGAAAGATGCGTCTGCATCTGCGATCTATGGGTCGAGGGCAGCCAACGGAGTAGTATTAATAACCACAAAAAAAGGACGTAATAATCAAAAAACTACACTTCAATTAGATGCCAATACCAGCATCAGTAACCCGGCACGCCACCGGCATTTTTTAGACGCTAAGCAATACGTTGATCTGATCCACATCGCTGCCAAGAATGACGGTACGTTTGATTTCGAACATGGATACGATCTATTCGGCGTGAATCCTCAAACGGTAGAAGACGATATAGCGGCCTATGAAGCCTGGTATGAAGAAAATGTGCTTGACGCTTATTCGCTTGGGACAGACTGGCGGAAACCTGAAGTGAACACAGATTGGACATCCCTGCTATACAACCATAATGCGCCGGCGAGTCAAATTAATCTTTCGGCGTCCGGGGGTGATAACAAAACGCGGTTCTTCGCATCGGGTTTTTATAATGTGCAGGATGCAATTGTGATCGACAATAAATTTTATCGTTATGGTGGCCGTTTGAACCTTGAACACAATCCGACCGATCGTTTATCGCTCGGCATGAATGTGGCCGTTGACCGTAGCGAATTAGATCGTGTAAGTAATGATAATGCATTTTCAACGCCGGGACAGTTGGTTGCGCAGCTACCTATATCGCCTTTGTATGATCCGCAGACCGGGGAACTAAATAGTCAAACACTTTATCCGAATGGATTGTTCGACGCACAATTCAATACTGACAAACAGGTAACTTACCGCACGATCGGAAACGTTTTCGGCAACTATAACTTACTTCCATCGTTGAGTTTTCGAACCGAATTCGGCGCGGACATTTTTAACCTCGATGAGTCGGCTTTCCAGGGTAAGGAAACGATTGATGGTGGGGGAATTGGGAAAGCAAACCTGATCAGTTCTCAATCGACCACTTTCAACACGAACAATTATTTCACGTACACGCCGAAAATCGGTGACAACAGCAAGCTAAATGCCGTTGTCGGCATGAGTTATTTGCAGAACGATACTAAACAGTCCTCTTCATATGGCGAGCAAACGCCGTCTGATCAAATCAAGAATCTGAGTGGTACTACTTCTATAACATTTGCCAATTCAACAGATTTTAGATACACATTCCTTTCCTATTTCGCGCGCGCTAATTATTCATTCAAAGACAAGTATCTTTTTTCGGCCAGTTTACGCGACGATGGTTCGTCCAGGTTTGGACCAAATAATCGCTATGGATTGTTTCCCGCCGTGTCTGCAGGTTGGATCATCAGTGACGAAAAATTCATGGAGAACAGTTCAGTTCTCAATTATCTAAAGTTGAGAGGAAGTTGGGGGCTAACAGGTAATGCGGAAATTGGTGAAGGAAGCTATCTGACTTTGTATGGAGTCAGCAATTACCCGAACCTGCCTGGATTTACTCCTGTCCAACTATCCAACCCTGATCTGAAATGGGAAAAAACGGCTCAAACAGATATCGGTCTTGACTTCGGCATTTTCAAAAGCCGCGTGACTGCCGAAATGGATTTTTATTATAAAAAGACGTCTGATTTGTTGCTCAATGTAAATATTCCTGCGACGACAGGCTACACGTTCATTACGCGTAACCTTGGCAATATGCAGAACAAAGGATTTGAAATCGCTATCAACTCAACAAACATTGACAATGGTGGTTTCAGGTGGACCACTTCATTTAATGCGGCATACAATAAGAACGAGGTGCTAGATATAAACGGCCAGGTGATAGAAGCGGGTTTCAGTTTAACGCAGCGCGCAGTCGAAGGATTCCCGATCGGCGAATTTTATGCGCAACAATTCGTAGGTGTTGATCCGAAAACAGGTGATGCGCAATATCTTGGAGAGAATGGAAAACCTACAACAAACTTTGGGAAAGCTGCGAGAGTGCCCCTCGGAAATTCCAACCCCGATTGGACCGGCGGCCTGACGAACACGTTTACCTACAAAGGTTTTGATCTGAATGTTTTCTTCACGTTCGTAAGTGGCAATAAAATTTATAACGCGGGCGGTGTATATATGTCGGCCGGGTTTTACAACGGTTTCGATAATCAAACAACGGATATGATGGATAGCTGGCAGAAGCCGGGAGACCAAACAAATATACCGCGTGTTGGATGGTTTTTTGGTAGCGGGTA
>DASQJI010000065.1:0-1564 GCA_035631175.1 Parafilimonas sp. | reverse complement strand
TTTAAAGTTGTTGTCGCCGGAAGTACGGAATGATTGTTTGAGGTTTGAAGTTTAAAGTTTGAGGTTCGAGGTTTGAAGTTCAATAAGCAATATTCAATTCAATATTCATTGCACGGCGGTTTCAAAAATTGAACATTGAGCATTGATTGTTGATTATTGAAAATTCCGATTTGAAGTTTGAACCGGTTCGCACAGAGCACGCAGAGTTAACAGAGGGTTTTCTCTGTGTTCTCTGTTAGCTCTGTGCGACATATTTTCTCACGGATGATCACAGAAAACCACAGAAAACTTTCCATAAAAATTCCTCTGTGCGCATCCGTGTACATCTGTGAGAGACTTTTCTGTCTCGGTTCGCTCCGTGCGAAATCGAAGAAATTTTCTCACAGAAAACTTTGCACAAAAAATCACCTGCGTATCCGTGTACATATGCGAGAAACAAACATCTGGCAAGCGACCCATTCACCATTTACAATTCACAATTCGCCACCGTATTTTTGCAGCTTAATTTTTTTAAATTGGAAGAAGCTGCCGTTCAATCAGTTCAGCCTAAAACAATATTTTCGGTCTTATTCGCTATAAGTTTTTCTCACTTATTAAATGATACTATCCAATCGCTGATACCTTCTATTTATCCCATTGTAAAGAATTCTTTTCATTTAAGCTTTGCGCAGGTTGGATTTATTACGCTCACTTTTCAACTATGCGCATCTTTATTGCAGCCGGTGGTAGGCAATTATACAGACAGAAAACCAAAGCCGTTCTCATTGGCGACCGGTATGAGTTTTAGTTTAGCTGGCTTGGTTTTGTTATCGCAATCATCGTCGTATACGATGTTGCTGGTATCCGTTGGATTGATCGGTATTGGCTCATCGGTGTTTCATCCGGAAGCATCAAAACTTGCGTACATGGCCGCCGGTAACCGTCGCGGATTGGCCCAATCTATCTTCCAGGTAGGCGGCAATACAGGCAGTTCGCTCGGGCCATTGCTCGCTGCATTGATCATCGTGCCTTATGGACAGTCAAATATTTTATGGTTTTCATTGCTTGCTTTTCTCGGCATCCTTGTGCTAAGCAGGTTGGGGTTTTGGTATCGAGCACATTTACTTTCGATAAAAAAGAAACCGCGACCAAAACATTTTCATAACCTGCATTTATCAAAACGCAGGGTCACGATCAGCGTTATCATTTTACTGACGCTGATCTTTTCGAAATACTTCTACCTGGCGTCGATGACGAGTTATTATACTTTTTACCTCATCCATAAATTTCATGTTTCGATTCAAACGTCTCAACTGTACCTGTTTGCTTTTTTAGCGGCAGTCGCAGTTGGCACCATACTCGGCGGTCCGTTGGGCGACAGGTTTGGCAGAAAATATGTGATCTGGTTTTCCATATTAGGCGCCGCTCCGTTTACGTTATTGCTTCCGCACGTTTCACTATTCGTTACGTGCGTGCTTAGCATATTCATTGGATTGATAATCGCTTCTGCTTTTTCTGCCATACTTGTTTATGCCCAGGAATTATTACCCGGCAAAGTGGGAATGGTTTCGGGATTATTTTTTGG